>JAITRG010000029.1 GCA_031288515.1 Tannerellaceae bacterium | reverse complement strand
GCTGGCAACATCTATCGGCTCGCCGAACAAGCGACACTTGACAGGTTGCAGGACTTTTTTCAGTTTCGGATTCTTAACCTTTGTATCAATGACATTCTGAAACTTGTCCCCGATTTTCTTCCATGCTTTTCCCAGTCCTTTCAAGCCGAGTTTCATACCCAGTTGGAAAAGGTCGATAGTGGGAGGACCTCCTACAAGAACGGGTTTGCCGGCGGAAACTATCGTTGTCAGCATCGCCAGAGGAGCCATCAACGATACTTTGGGTTTGGGCGGTTTGCCTTTCCTGAATACCGAAGGAAAGCCGACGATATTGCACGACAGCGCCGGGTGGAACTGCGCCGAACAGGGCGCACCGTCGGCAAGCACGGTGGTGCTGCCCATCCACATTTCCGAAGAAGCCATCGGGGGTACTGTGGGTAGGGCGTGTATGACGTATGCCGGCAGGTGCTGTATGGAAATGCCCGCCTGTCCTATCCAGCGACCGTGTACCTTTACCGAAGGAGCCATGCCCTTCAACAGGTTCAGGGCAACGTTACCTGCGGCAGAAAGAGCGGAAGCGACCGCTCCGCCGCTAGGGGCGGGCGGAACGGCAGAAGGCAGGGCGGATGCGACCGACGCCATGACTGCCGCCATAATGTCGTAAATCATTCCGGTGTGCGGAACGGGTACAGGCACGCCATACGAAGGCGGAAGGATGGTGGGATGTAAATCAACTCCAATGGATATGTCATAAAATTTGGACACGGGCATGCCCGGTATGGACGGTAATTTTGACGCTAATTTTGCCTGCAAACCGTCTAACTGTGCTTTCTTTTCAGAAAACATCTCCCCAAATCCCCTGCTGCCTGTTGATGATGACGCCATAGATTAATTCTTTAGTATTTACTTTGTTAATATCATAACCCCCAATTAATCATAACAAGAATAAATATCATAAATATCGTATATTGATTTTTCATCTATTCCTATTGGTAATATTCCTGCATATAACATTGTATAAGTATGTGTTTTATATTTCATTGATAATACTTCGAGAAAATATTTTTGTACAAAATTCATATTTTCATATTTTACCATATTTCCTTTTCCTAAAAGTTTTCCATAAATGACACTTGAAACATCTTCTAATAAATATTTGTAATTAGGAAAATCCATTTCTTGTTCATCATTCTGTTTTCGAAAGTAATCGAATGATATTAATATGTTATCTATTGCAGTTTTTTGATTTTTTAAATCATCATTTTTAGTTGAAATTATATATGCAACATTAGATAATACCGATAGAAATCCATTCCCAAATCGTAAATCCGTTTGTTGATTATTACATAACAAATTTAATAACGCATCTCTATTATGTTTTAAATTGTTAAGTGCTAATGAAATGTCTATAAATAGATTACTATTAGTGGTGACATGAAAATTTGAAGGTAAATGCAATTCCTTATTTTTAAAACTCATTAACCCTAAAGCAATCAAACCAATATTAAACAAATTAGAGTTATCTGTAGAGTCTATTTTTTTTATCGTTTCAAATATATAATTATATACTTTAATAGAATCAAATAGTATACTACTATAAAAAAAGTCAAATTCTTTATTTTTATCTAATTTGTTATAATAATGTTTGAAGTAAAATTTCTTAAATTTCTGAAATGCAAGATATTCTTCATCTGTTTTATCATAAAATAAACCTTTTGAACATAACTCATATTCCATTGGAGTTACTAATAATTTATTGCTATCTCGTATGTGTTCTAAAAAAATATATCCAAAAAAATCCAATATTTCTATTTTATAAGGAAACATTGTTCTTTTTTGTAATAAATCATCAAAAAAGTCGATAACAGGGTTAATTACATTATAAATTTTATATTGATGTTTAATATTAACTGCAAATTCTGTATATAGAAATTCTTCAACACTTTCTTTTGAATCTGAAGTTGTAGACAGATATTTTAACTGTTCAACAACGTCTGTAATCGATTCACAATAAGGTCATTCAAACTTATTCCATTCCATTTGTTTATTATTACTTAATGATAATGTATTGTCTTTCCTTTATAATTATAATCTATTTCCATACCATTTTGTTTAGCAAAATCTCTCATTGCTTCATCACAATATTTACATGGAGATATACCAGGAATAGGCACACTTTTTCCCCCTACTTTTATAAATGTAGGTTCGGAATTTATCACTAATCTTGTTCCTTCCAATTTTCCAGCATATTTTGTTCCAATTTGTTGAAGTATTCTTTGTTCCGAATCCCCAACTCTTCCATCTATGCTTTTGGCTTTTGGCAGAGGTTTCATTACCCCACTGTCGATAACAGTACCTGTTGAATCAGTTAGTGTCCAAGAAGTTTTGTTTAAGCCAAAATAATCCACCCACGAATTAACATCCTTTACATATCCGTAAAGCGTTGGATTACCTCCCGCCAACCCAATCGGGTCTTGACTGATATAACTCCCCACACTTGGGTCATAATATCTAAACCTATTATAATAAAGTCCTGTTTCCTCATCCTGATACTGACCTTGATATCGAAACGGACAATCACTCAAAGAACGCGCCGCAAAGGTACGCACTCTTCCGTAAATATCCAAATCTGCCTCCCAGGTTTTTGCTCCGTTTGCGTCATACATCTGCACGGGAGTGCCGAGATAATCTGTCACAATGCTTTGAGTATCACGGTCTGTAATGCGGGCGGTGGGGACAAATGAGCCTTCTTCAAATACCCATGTAATTATGTCTATCAGCGGCTCTTTTTCCGTCGTTTGCCATTCGTGAAGCGGCACATTTCCGTCCCAGAGCCAGTGAGTGCGGGTGTGTTTCACTTCCTTGTAAACACGCCGACCCAAAGCGTCGTAGCCAAACGTAACTTTGCCCTGCTGCGGGTTTACTACCCGCTCCAACATACCGCCGGCTGACCATTCGTAGAACCAGCCTGTGGCGCTTCCTTTGAATCGAATATCATACTTTTTCTGCAAGGCTGCCTTATTCAGACTTGAATAGCCCTGCGGCTTTTTGAACTCTTTGAATATAAGGTTGCCTTCGCAGTCGTAGTAATAAAAATAGTTCGGGTCTTCCGTGAGGCGTCCGCCTTTGTCGTATTTGCGGTCGTTGCGGTATGGGGCTTCAAACAGATTGCCGATAGCGTCGGGGACGCGGTATATTGTGTTTACCTGATTATTTTCCTGATAGTCGGCTTTAATCAGGTTGTCGAAGGCGTCATAGTTGAATGTCGTGAGTTTTCCCGTCCATTCGTCGTGAATGCTTTGCAGACGGTTGCCAATTCCCCAACTGTATTTCCGGCTTGTTTTTTCGATATTTCTCACGCCTACGCTTTTACGTATTTCTCGTCCGAAGCGGTCGCGCTCGGTGCGCACGCTTACGCCGCCCGTTAACTCGCGGTGCAGTTCCAAACCTGTGCGGTCGCGCTTCCATTCCGCCTGCCAGTCTTTTCCCGCCTGCATGGATTGAAGGTTGCCTTCCGCGTCGTGGTCAAAACGGACGTCTGCGCCCAGACTGCTTGCCAGACGGATACAGTCGCCGTTTTTGTCGTATTCGCGTTTGATGCTGTTCCCACCGTAATTTTCTTCGACTGTCCTGCCTGCCTTGTCGCGCTTGAACTCGATAATGCCTTCTTCGTTTGAGGCTTTAATCAGCGCTCCGTCGGCATTGTAGGCGTATGCCGAACCCGTTCCGTCGTGATGTTCTTCCCGAAGCACGTTGCCTGCGTCGTCGTACACGTAGGACGTCCAGCGGTCGTCGGGACGCAATACTTTTGTTACACGTCCCGCTCCGTCGCGAAGATATTCCCGCTCCATGCCGTCGAAACCTCGCTCGACTTTCACACGACCAAGAGCGTCCAGTTCAAAAAGATATTCCTCGCCGCCTTCGTTGACGATGCTGCGCAACTGCAATTCATTGTCGTAGGCGAAGCGCACGCGGCGGCTGTTCTGCGTCCGGCTTTTCAGTACGCCCATCGGTCCGTACTCAAACGATACTTCGTGCAGGCTGTCTTTGGCGTTAATCATTTCGCCGGAAGCGTTGTATTCAAAATGATGTATGTTGCCGTCCGCTTCTTCCATTTCTACGAGGTTGTCCATCCGGTCGTAGCGGTAGCGAGTGCGGTTTCT
>JAITRG010000305.1 GCA_031288515.1 Tannerellaceae bacterium | reverse complement strand
CAACGAAGCAAGAGGCGTAGCCGTATGCAATGAGAAAACAGCGACCACCAACCAAATTAGCTCCACCAACAACCCCAGCTATACCGCCACCATCACCGTCATCGCCATCACCGGCGTGTATGTGCAAAGCGGAACCTTTACGATGGAGGACGGCTCGATCACCGTGAACATGATTGATTATGATCTTGATATAAACGCGGCAGACGTAAAAGCAGAAATAAACGTAACCGGCTACAGCGTACCACCATACTCCAGCGAGCTCGCTCCCTTAGCCCAGGCCAGTGCTACCGGCGACGTGTTTGTGGCAGCCGTCTACAACACCGATGACGGAACCCACGACCTCGGCATTTTTACGATGAACGGTGGCCAGATCATCTATAACGAGGCCGGTCATCCATCCTCCATCATTAATAATTCTAGTATTGCTATAGACACCAGGTTACTACTACGCAACAGTGCCGGCGGTGTGCATGCGTCAGGCAACCTTCAATACCAATACGGCCATACACTATATTTAAGCCACGTCCACGGTACCTTTATAATGAACGACGGCTTTATGGGAAACAACGTTGGCTTCACCACGTCCAAGGTGCCTGGAGAAGACTCCAACGATGGCAAAGTCCAAGTGGTTAAGTCATACTACGGCGAATTGATTCATAACGGCGGCGTAATCATCCACGAATAGTAGTGGCAAGCTCCGCCTGTAATAGCCACCTTGCACATTCATATTTGCGATCCGGTATCCCAGCGAGGTAGGTACACAAATGATGAATATTTTGAAAAGTGGATGCAGAAGCTTTACAACGAGATGCGCGATATATCCGGATACCTCAGGGCATCCCACAGAGCAAAGGAAGTGTTCGGTGGAAACGAACTGCATCTTGACAATCAGGATTTATGCCGGATACTTCATGTCAGCCACCGCACTTTGCAACGTTACCGGAAAGACGGTCTTCTGCCTTTCCTGAAACGCGATCAGAAAATCTACTACAAAGCCTCTGATGTCCGGGAATTTGTAAACAGGAACGATTTTGACCACCGGTTCATAGTCTTCGCCCTTTTTTCTTTGCCTTGAGTCTGCGGCGTTTTGCCTCGTATTCCTGTTCACGTATAAAGGCATCTTCCTCATAATCGCTGCCGGGCAATTGAGGTATATCCAACAGGCCGAACACTGAACCCAAATCCGAATCCGAATTTATGCCCGGCTGTCTTTTTTCCGTTTGTCTGGAAATAACATTTTGCTTATGCGGACTGTTGAACAAATCATTAAACACATTTGCCGAAAATGCTTTTCCCAGACGCGAACCGTTCAGGACTGCCCGGTTGGGATAATCAATAAATGTAACGCCGTAAATCCTCCCCGTTTCGTTCTGCCGGAAAATCACACCGATATTCTTCTTTTTCAGCAGCAACCTGAAATCATTGATATTTTTTGCCTGCCGCATACTTTGAGCAATTACCGGACAAAGCTGTTCTTTAATCATTTTCTTTTCGACAGAAGATTTTGATTGTTCATAATGCTTCTGCAAAGCTTCATAACCGGTTTCTTTCCCAAACAGAGAGGATTTGAACGGTCGCCCTGTTCTGTTCCCCTTATCGTCAGTGACAGAGTAAAGAATACCGTTGTGCTTCCCTTTGATTTCTTCAGCGGTAATATTAAACTGTTCCAGTATTGTCCGGTATTCGCCGAAGGACTGGAAATAAAAATGATTCATCACTGCTTTTGTGATATCCCCCACCTGATGCTTTATATCGCCCGCTTTATAATCAATCTTCCGGATCGGAATTTCCTCCTGCCGTTCCCCTTTCTTCAGTGGAATGAGCTTAAACTCATCTTCCAGCTCTTTGCATATCTTCATCGAACGGGCTGCTTCGTAGCTGTCGTTTATCTTCCTGCCGTTTTCATCAATACGTAAACTGATAATATGCAGGTGTTCCCGTTTTATATCGGAATGTTTCAGGACAATATAGGGCTGGTTACCGTAGCCGAGTTTCTGCATATAACATTGTGCTATTTCCGATAGTTGTTCATCCGAAAGTCCGTCCTTCGGATCGGGATTCAGCGAAGCATGGAAAACAACCTTTTCCGTCCTCTGATTTAATGCCAGATACGGGTAAAATGAATCCATACAATCCTTTATTGAAAGTTTACCGTCCGGCGAATCGAACATCTTTTGACGATATAAAACCGCCGCATGTTCGTCATCGACTTTGATTTTGTTGTATCGGAGTACCCCGAAAACCGATTTTCCCGAACTTATTTTAGCAAGCATTTCTCTTTCAGTTTGGTTACATACTCCTCAAAGTCTCGCTTCAAAATTCCGAATTCGCGGGTAGCCTGCGCAACGATCTGAATCATTTCAAGCGCTTTCTGTTCGCCAAAATTACGGACTAATGCACCATACATCTGGTTAAAATTGGTCTTCACCGCCCTGAACTGGGCAAAGAAACTGCTCAGAAGCATGACAAAATCAATCACGGATTTATTGATTTCGGTAACTTTCATTGGTTTATTCAGTATGCAATCCGCAATAAAAGCGGAATAACTTGGTTTTCCTGAACGCTCAAACATCTGCAAAAACCGTTTATGGTCTTTGTCATTCAGACGGAACATATCACGGAATTTCTGCGGGCCTGCCTTCGGCCTGCGTCCCCGCTTCTTCTTTTGTCCCGCCTTCGCTTCGGCGAACGTTGTTTCTCTTTCGCCGGACTTCCCGGCCTCGACATGTTTCATGTTCATATATCTGTCACTTTTAAAAAGGTTGCGACTTGGGAGCTACCGCCCTCCGGTCCCGAACCGGAGCAAGATGAGTTTTTGACGGTAAAAAATGGAATTTTTTGCTGACAAAAACACTTC
>JAITRG010000302.1 GCA_031288515.1 Tannerellaceae bacterium | reverse complement strand
CGAGCCCGGCAAAGGCGCTATATCTGCGCCGATTGTTACCTGCGCATGAATTGTCATATTGGCATATAAGATAATCGATGCCGCAAGAATAAATATCTTTCTCATATTTTTTAATTTAGGTTTAAATTAGTGTCTGGTAAATATTTTGCAAAGTACGGCGAAAAACGGGAAACTTCCAAATGAATTGTGTGTTTATGTGTAATTTTCAACACGAAAAATGAAAAAAATATATATTTCTGCTTCAAAATTGTCATTCTGGTAAACTTGTCTTCCGGTGAACTTGTCATTCTGATAAACTTGTCTTCCGGTAAACTTGTCATTCTGATAAAAACGCCCCGCAATCCGGACGGAAACAGGCGCGCTTCCGGTTAACCCTGTTGCGGTACCCCTCAATATTTATTTCCGTTGCAGTGTTGTATGGCATAATAATTATGTATCTTTGTGCGATTTTTAAATAGATTATAATCAAATGGAAGAGCTAAAGCATGAGTGCGGAGTTGCCATGGTTCGATTATTGAAACCTTTGGAATATTATCATCAAAAGTATGGAAGTTGGATGTATGGCTTAAATAAACTCTATCTGTTAATGGAAAAACAACATAACCGGGGGCAGGAAGGCGCCGGTCTGGCTTGCGTGAAATTACAGGCAAGCGCCGGCGAAGAGTATATGTTCAGGGAAAGAGCCGTCGGAACCGGGGCCATAACAGACATCTTCGCTTCGGTATACGGGCATTTCAAAGATATTCCCAAAGAGAAGCTTGCCGACCCCCTTTTTGCAAAGGCGCAATTACCATTCGCAGGGGAACTTTATATGGGCCATTTGCGTTACAGTACTACCGGCAAGTCCGGTATTTCTTTTATCCACCCCTTTCTGCGCCGTAATAACTGGCGCGCGAAGAATCTGGCTGTTTGCGGGAATTTCAATCTTACGAACGTAGATGAGATTTTCGGGGAAATAACGTCTATCGGGCAGCATCCCCGGTTATATGCCGACGCCTATATCATACTGGAACAAATGGGCCACCGGCTAGACCGGGAGGTAGAACGCCTCTATCGGCAGTGCGAAAAGGAAGGCTTGCAGGGAATGGATATTACGCATGCTATTGAAGACCGGATAGAACTGTCGAACGTATTGAAACGGTGCGCTCCTCTCTGGGACGGCGGCTTTGTTATTTGCGGGCTTACAGGAAGCGGCGAATCATTTGCCGTGCGCGACCCTTGGGGAATTCGTCCGGCATTTTATTATCAAGACGACGAGATAGCGATAGTTGCTTCCGAACGCCCGGTAATACAAACCGCGATGAATGTGCCTGTCGGCAAAGTAAGGGAACTGGGCAGGGGAGAGGCGGTTATCGTAAGCAAGGGCGGGCAAATCCGGACTTCCCAGGTTATTGAACCGAAAAAGTTAAGCGCCTGTTCCTTTGAACGGATCTACTTCTCACGCGGCAGCGACATGGATATTTACGAGGAAAGGAAGCATTTGGGGATGAACCTGGTATACCCTGTTTTAAAGGCTGTCGATTATGATACGAACCATACGGTTTTTTCATTCATACCCAATACGGCCGAAGTAGCCTATTTTGGTTTGCTGGAGGGCCTGAACGAGTATCTGAACAGGAAAAAGAAAGAATGGATAGCCGGGCGTAATTCGTGGATGAGCGAAGAAGAGCTGGAACAGATTTTATCAATGCGGGTCCGTACCGAAAAGGTTGCTATAAAAGATATAAAACTGCGTACCTTCATTGCCGAAGGAAACAGCCGTAATGACCTGGCGGCGCACGTATATGATATTACCTACGGAAGCATCCGCCCGGGAGTGGACAACCTGGTGGTGATAGACGATAGCATTGTAAGGGGCACGACGCTCAAGCAAAGTATTATCGGCATCCTGGACCGCCTGGGGCCTAAGAAGATTGTGATTGTGTCTTCTTCCCCGCAGATAAGGTACCCGGACGGCTATGGCATAGATCTGTCAAGAATGAACGAGTTTATTGCCTTCAGGGCAGCGGTGGCTTTATTGGAAGAGAGAGAACAGGTGTCGCTTATACAGGCGGTCTATAAAAAAGCAAAAGAGCAGCAGGGTAAACCGGACGGCACGCTCGTAAACTGCGTGAAAGAAATATACGCGCCGTTTACGGATGAAGAGATAGCAGCTAAAATGGTTGAACTGTTAACACCCAAAGGAACTAAAGCGAAGGTTGAAATCGTATTCCAAACGCTTGAGGGTTTGCACGCCTCTTGTCCGAATCATCCGGGCGACTGGTATTTTTCGGGCGATTATCCTACTCCCGGCGGCGTGCGGATGGTAAACAATGCCTTCATCCATTTTATGGAAGAAGATTATCTTACTAAAAATATCAAGTTACCTGTTTAAGCATATTAAATATATATATAATGTATACAGAAAGAGCGGCGATTTTAGTTTTAGACGATGGTAGTGTTTTTCGTGGTAACTCTTTTGGATATGAAAAGCCTGTTGCCGGCGAAGTAGTATTCAATACAGCCATGACAGGGTATCCCGAAAGTTTGACAGACCCTTCGTATGCAGGCCAATTGATGGTTCTTACCTATCCGTTGATTGGGAATTACGGCGTCCCTCCATTTACTTTCGAACCAAACGGCTTGGCAACCTTTATGGAAAGCGACCGTATTTATGCCGACGCTGTTATTGTGAGCGATTACAGCCATGAATACAGCCACTGGAACGCAAAAGAGAGCCTGGGCGACTGGTTGAAAAGGGAACAGATACCCGGCATTTACGGCATCGATACCCGGAGCCTGACAAAGCTTTTGCGCGAACGGGGAATCATGACGGGCGCCATTCTTATCGGCGATGAATACCTGGCCATGAGCGATGAAGAAATAAAGGAAGCGGCTAATTCCCGGCTTGCCGCCGTAGACTACGAAAACGTCAATTATGTAGACAGGGTTTCTACCAAAGAAATAATTACCTACGGCGAAGGAGAAGGCAAAAAGAAAGTAGTCCTGGTAGACTGTGGCGTGAAACACAATATTATCCGTTGCCTGTTAAAAAGGAATGTAACGGTTATCCGGGTTCCCTGGGACTGCGATTTTAACGGGATGGATTACGACGGACTGTTTATCAGTAACGGCCCCGGCGACCCTGATACGTGCGATGCAGCCGTTCGGAATATACGGAAAGCGCTGTCGGGCGATAAGCCGGTTTGCGGCATCTGCATGGGAAACCAGTTGCTGGGCAAAGCCGGAGGCGCTTCTGTTTATAAATTGAAATACGGCCATCGAAGCCATAACCAGCCGGTAAGAATGGCGGGTACGGACAAGTGCTTTATCACCTCGCAGAATCATGGCTATGCAGTAGACGGCAATACCTTGGGCGCCGAATGGGAACCCCTTTTCATCAATATGAACGATGGAACCAATGAAGGTATAAAACATAAAACGAAACCTTTTTTCTCCACACAGTTCCATCCCGAAGCCAATAGCGGGCCTACCGATACGGAGTTTGTATTCGACCTGTTCGTCGAATCAATGGAAAGCGGGCGGTTGACGACAGGAAAAGAAACGGATTTACAGCGCACAGCGGAAAGCGCACAGGTAAGGAAAGTCCTCATTTTAGGTTCGGGGGCTTTAAAGATAGGAGAAGCGGGAGAGTTTGATTATTCCGGTTCGCAAGCGCTTAAAGCGATAAAGGAAGAAGGGATTGAAACCGTATTGATAAATCCCAATATTGCAACCGTACAAACGTCGGACGGCGTGGCAGACACCGTTTATTTCCTTCCCGTTACGCCATTCTTTGTAGAGAAGGTAATTGAGAAAGAACGCCCGGAAGGTATTCTTTTGGCCTTTGGCGGACAGACAGCGTTGAACTGCGGCGTTGCCTTATACCGGAGCGGCGTATTGGATAAGTATAATGTAAAGGTGTTGGGAACTCCCGTGCAGGCTATTATGGACACGGAAGACCGTGAATTGTTTGTACGTAAATTGGATGAAATTAATGTAAAAACGATAAAGAGCGAGGCTGTAAACAATATAGAAGACGCTCGCAGAGCGGCAACAGCCTTAGGCTATCCGGTGATTATCCGCGCCGCTTATGCCCTGGGGGGATTGGGCTCCGGCTTTTGTGATAATGAGGAAGAACTGAATGTATTGGCCGAAAAAGCGTTTTCCTTTTCTCCGCAGGTATTGGTAGAGAAGAGCCTGAAAGGATGGAAAGAAGTAGAATACGAGGTAGTGCGCGATCGCTTCGACAACTGTATGACCGTATGTAATATGGAAAACTTCGACCCCTTAGGCATCCATACGGGCGAAAGTATCGTAATAGCCCCGTCGCAAACGCTCACTAATTCGGAATATCATAAACTGCGCGAACTGGCTATTCATATCATACGCCATATCGGAATTGTAGGCGAGTGTAATGTGCAATATGCGTTAGACCCGGAAAGCGAAGATTACCGTGTGATTGAAGTAAATGCCCGTCTGAGCCGTTCTTCCGCGCTGGCCTCGAAAGCGACAGGTTACCCGCTGGCTTTCGTAGCCGCTAAATTAGGCTTGGGGTATGGGTTGTTCGACTTGAAAAACTCGGTAACTAAAACGACAAGCGCCTTTTTTGAACCGGCTTTGGATTATGTGGTTTGTAAGATTCCGCGCTGGGACTTGGCGAAGTTTCAGGGAGTGGCCCGCGAATTAGGTTCGAGCATGAAGTCGGTAGGCGAAGTTATGGCTATCGGGCGGACGTTTGAAGAAGCGATCCAGAAAGGGCTCCGCATGATAGGGCAGGGGATGCACGGGTTCGTAGAGAACAAAGAACTGGTTTTGCCTGATATAGACAAAGCCCTGAACGAACCGACCGACCACCGTATATTCGTTATCAGTAAAGCCTTCCGCGCCGGCTATACAATCGATCATATCCATGATTTGACGAAGATAGATAAATGGTTTTTACAGAAGCTGTACCGCATTATCCGGACAGCAGAAGAACTGGAACGCCTTGATGAAATCCTCGCTCTTTCGGACTCATTGCTCCGGAAGGCAAAAATACAGGGATTCTCAGACTTTCAAATAGCGCGGGCGATACTTAAGGAAAGCATGGCGGATTCGGAAGAAGCCAGTATGCAGGTACGCCGGGAAAGGAATTGCAGGGGAATAAAGCCGGTAGTAAAACAAATCGACACATTAGCCGCCGAATATCCTGCCCAGACGAACTATTTGTATCTTACTTACAGCGGCATTGAGGATGATGTTCAGTATTTAGGCGATAAGAAATCAATTGTCGTACTGGGCTCGGGAGCCTATCGCATCGGAAGCTCGGTGGAATTTGACTGGTGTGGCGTTCAGGCGCTCGATACGGTAAGAAAGGAAGGATGGCGCTCTGTGATGATTAATTACAACCCGGAAACCGTATCGACGGATTATGATATGTGCGACCGCCTGTACTTCGACGAACTTACTTTTGAACGGGTGATGGATATTCACGAACTGGAAAATCCGTATGGCATGATTGTATCGACAGGCGGGCAGATACCCAATAACCTGGCGATGCGGTTAGACGAACAGCATGTCAATATACTGGGAACGTCTGCTAAAAGTATTGATAATGCGGAAGACCGGCATAAATTCTCGGCTATGCTCGATCGTATCGGCGTAGACCAGCCGCGCTGGAAAGAACTCAGCAGTTTGGAAGATATCAATAACTTTGTTGAAGAAGTAGGCTTCCCCGTACTGGTTCGCCCAAGCTATGTGTTAAGCGGGGCGGCTATGAATGTTTGCTCAAACCGGGAAGAGTTGGAGCGTTTCCTTAAATTAGCCGTTAACGTCAGTAAGAAACATCCCGTTGTAGTAAGCCAGTTTATCGAACACGCCAAAGAGGTAGAAGTGGATGCGGTGGCCGAAAAAGGCGAAATAATCATGTATGCCATTAGCGAGCATATCGAATTTGCCGGCGTCCATAGCGGCGACGCCACCATACAGTTTCCGGCCCAGAAACTGTATGTCGAAACGGTGCGCCGAATCAAACGTATCAGCCGGCGGATAGCGAAAGAACTGAATATTTCGGGCCCTTTCAATATCCAGTACCTTGCCAAAGGAAATGAGATTAAGGTAATCGAGTGTAATTTGCGGGCCTCGCGGAGTTTCCCTTTCGTAAGTAAGGTTTTGAAGATTAATTTTATCGAATTAGCCACCCGTGTCATGTTAGGCTTGCCGGTATATAAACCTACCAAAAATGCCTTCGATCTGGACTATGTAGGTATAAAGGCTTCGCAGTTCTCTTTCAGCCGCCTTCAGAAAGCCGACCCGGTATTAGGGGTTGATATGGCGTCTACCGGCGAAGTAGGATGTATTGCCGACGACACATATGAAGCCATACTGAAGAGTATGCTTTCTGTCGGATACCGGATACCGGAAAAAAACATCTTACTGTCAACAGGTACGCCCAAGCAGAAGGCCGATATGCTGGACGCCGCCCGCCTCCTGGAAAAGAAAGGATATAGCTTGTTTGCCACAGGCGGAACATACCGGTTCCTGAAAGAAAACGGTATAAACTGTACGCACGTATATTGGCCGAGCGAACAGGGCGAACCGCAAGCCCTCGCATTACTTCACGAAAAGAAAATAGATATGGTGGTGAATATCCCGCGTGATTTGTCTGCCGGAGAGTTAGACAATGGATATAAAATTCGCCGCGCCTCTATTGATTTGAACATTCCATTACTAACCAATGCCCGGTTGGCCGACGCCTTTATTACGGCTTTTTGTACATTAAGCATTGACGATTTGCAAATAAAAAGCTGGAAAGAATATAAATAGAGAAATCCTCAACCCTTTATTTTTGCAGTTTTTTCAGTCGCATTTCTGCAACTATATTGTATTCAAGGGCAATACGTGCGATTAAGGTGTGATTGAACGGTGACCGAATCATCGTTCGGTCACTGTTCGGTCACACGTCCAGTCACGCTTATTGTAATGAGTATAAACGCTTTATGTAAGATGTGACTGAAAAGCTAAAAAAAATAAAGTTTTTGTAGAGGTTTCTTAGCCGTTTTTCCTTCAAAAGAAGTGTTTTCGAGGGGTACTTGCCCCTGTTTTTTATATCGCCACCCGGATTATGATGTTGTAACC
>JAITRG010000299.1 GCA_031288515.1 Tannerellaceae bacterium | reverse complement strand
GATTTCTTCTTCGGGGAGATTCATTTTGGTAAGCATCCTGTATGGGATTTAACACACCACAAAGATGCTTACTTTTTTCCTTTTTTTATCTCACAATTTTAGCCCGCGCGAAGTATAATTGTTTCTTAAATAAATCCACACGCTTGTTGTCCGTCTTCGCGTTGTTTATCAGATAACAGGTCTTTTTCCCCGGTTTCGTATAATCACGAATGGTTAGCGTTTCGATTTCTTCCTGCAAATGAATGAGTAAACGATGGCTTTCCTTTATACAATCCCAAACCAAAGCATTGTTGGTGGGATAATGGATGCTGGTTTCAACCACGGCGCTGTCCTGGCGGAGACTCTGCAAATCTTCCAGACTTTCCGATATGGCTATCCTGTTGAGGAAAACCAGCAATTCGTGCAAACTCTCCGCACTGATTTTTGATATGTACTTTTGATAAACCTGAAAACTGTACGGACATAACGGGTCTGTTTTTACAAAATGTTCGCAAATCCTCGAATCTGCCTGATGGTATTCCAACTCTCTGTAATTCCAACATTTCATCTCCCTGTAAATAGCCGACCGAACTATCTGTGCCACGCCCGGCATATCCTGACGACCAAAAGGGCTCTGCTTTTCATCTTTACGAATATCCGGCTCTACTGTCTTCAATAACCCGGGATGAGCTTCAAGGATCGTGTCCAACAATCCAAATTCCGGATTACGCGACCAATCGGTTAAGAATAGTTCCGTGAAATTCCGCGTAATAGCTTCGTTTGATACAACCGCCCTAAATCAATACGGATTAATGAGGAATATTTCTCATTAATTATTATTTTTGTGGCTTCATTAAAATCTTTAAAAGTTATCCATGAGAAAATATCTGATTCTTAAAATCTTCTTTTTGTTGTCTTTGGGTATATTGACGGCGCAGAATATTCAATTGCATTATGATTTCGGCGGGTCTGTTTATAACAAAGAACTGAATGACCGTCCGGTACTCACCTCTACCGTAGAAATGTTTAAATCTGATAAATGGGGTAATACGTTCTTTTTTATCGATATGGATTATAAAAGTGAAGGGATTGTATCCGGGTACTGGGAAATTGCCAGGGAGCTGCAATTTTGGAAAAATCCGTTATCCGTTCATGTGGAATACAATGGAGGGCTTACGAAATCATTCCCTTTTCAAAATGCTTATTTAGGAGGCGTCAGTTATATATACAACAATGCAGACTTTAGCAAAGGTTTCACGTTTACCCCTATGTATAAGTACATACAAAAACACAGTAATCCGCATAATTTCCAACTGACGGCCACCTGGTATTTACATTTTGCCTCAAACGGACTTTGTACATTTACCGGATTTGCAGACTGGTGGAGAGAGAAGTCGCCCGCAGGAAACTTTATCTTTCTGGCCGAACCTCAATGCTGGATCAATTTAAACAAACTAAGCGGGATAGACAATGATTTTAACCTGAGCATAGGGAGCGAAGTAAAATTAACATATAACTTTGCCAATCTGGATGGATTCTATGCTATCCCCACAGTAGCGATTAAATGGACATTTAATTAATTATGATACGGAAATTTTCAGGTTTCGACAAAAAAACCATGACTGTCCGGACCGAGTTTATCGCCGGGCTTACTACATTCCTTACTATGAGTTATATCCTGGCTGTCAACCCTTCGATACTGGGGACAACAGGGATGGACAAAGGAGCCGTATTTACAGCTACCGCACTGGCTTCGGCTATTGCAACGCTGTTGCTTGCTTTCATGGCTAAACTTCCTTTTGCCCAAGCCCCAAGTATGGCGCTGAATGCTTTCTTCGCCTTTACATTGGTAGAAGGGATGGGATATTCCTGGCAAACGGCTCTTACCGCCATGTTTATAGAAGGGATTATTTTTATACTGATAACTTTTATTAATGTCCGCGAGATTATTTTAAACAGTATCCCTATAAACCTGAGACATGCCATATCAGCAGGTATCGGTATGTTCATTGCTTTTATAGGATTGAAAAATGCCGGAATTATTGCATCCAATCCTTCTACATTCGTACAATTGGGCGAATTTAACTCTACTTCGGTATTAGCTATGGCAGGAATTCTTCTGAGTGGCGCCTTGATGATTAAAAAGGTAAAAGGCGCTTTATTCTTCAGTATAATTATATGTACGTTGACAGGTATTCCTTTAGGAGTAACACAAATACCCGAACATTTTCTGCCTGTTTCCGTTCCTCACTCCTTAGAACCTACTTTCTGGAAATTCGATTTTCATGAGTTCTTCACCTTTGATATAGCAGTTACCATTTTCACGCTTCTTTTCATGAACATATTCGATACAGCCGGGACATTAGTAGGCCTTGCCGCTAAAACAGGTATTATGAAAGATGACGGAGAGATTCCAAAGGTAAAAGAAGCGATGATGTCCGATGCAATCGGCACAACAATCGGAGCGGTATTAGGTTCTTCTACGATAACTACTTATGTGGAAAGCGCGTCGGGTATAGCCGAAGGCGGCCGCTCAGGGCTTACGGCATTTACTACGGGTATACTCTTCCTTATCGCCTTATTCTTCGCGCCTGTTTTCCTTTTAATACCGGGAGCAGCTACCACGGGAGCTTTGGTGCTCGTTGGCGTGTTGATGATGGATTCTATTAAAAAAATAAATATGGAAGATATATCGGAAGCCCTTCCTGCTTTCATTACGATTATCATGATGGTATTCACCTACTCCATTGCCGACGGCATGATTATGGGCCTTCTTTCTTATGTATTAGTAAAACTCCTCAGCGGCAAGTACAAAGAAATAACAATTCCCATGTATATACTCGCCGCCTTGTTTATTT
>JAITRG010000298.1 GCA_031288515.1 Tannerellaceae bacterium | reverse complement strand
ATCAATGTTTTCCAAGTTTTCCCATATTTTCAGAAAACAGGTCTGGGTAATATCTTCTGCCAGTGATTTATCGAACAATATAGACAGAACAAAATTATACAACCGTCGATTATATGTCCAATATAAATCTTCGAATGCAGCATGATCGCCTTTTTTCAAACGAATCAGAACATCTTTGTCTGCTCGTTTATTTATCCCCACAATAGTATCTTCTCTCAGAGCAACAATTTCAAGTTACAGAACAACACATTTTTTTTGGATTACCTGAAATTTGCGAGCAAAAAATGGTTGATTCAGAAAAATTATATCTGCTTTGTTCAAATCAAGCCTGCTTCGTTTTTCTCCTTATCTTTTTCTGCTGTTAAATTGATGTTAAAAATTTCATGCGGACCTTTTTTTCAAGAAACCTTATTCCTTACAATTGGTTCAATATCTCCATCGTATCCGAAGCAATCATAAATTCTTCGTCGGTAGGGACTACCATAATCGTTACCTGGCTATCCGGGGCGCTGATTACCATTTCTTCGCCACGCATGCCATCGTTCTTTTCAAGGTCTAACTTCATACCCATATATTCCATACCGGTACATACAGCTTTACGGGTACTCCATTGATTTTCGCCTACGCCTCCTGTAAATACAAGGATGTCAACGCCGCCTAATACGGCGGCATAAGCTCCGATATACTTTTTAATGCGGTAATTATAAACGCTAAGGGCTAAGATGGCACGCTTATCGTTTTCGGCAACAGCCGCTTCTATTTCACGCATATCCGATGAGATGCCGGAAAGCCCCCATACGCCGCTTCGTTTATTAATCAGTTCGGATATTCCTTTGGCGTCTAAGTTTTCCTTATCCATCAGATAGGTAAGGGCGCCTGCGTCTATATCTCCGCAACGGGTACCCATCAGCAATCCTTCTACCGGAGTCAGCCCCATAGACGTATCTACGGATTTCCCGTTTTTGATGGCTGCGATAGAGCCTCCGTTTCCGATATGGGCCGTAATGATACGTTGCTCTTCATACGGTACGCCCAATACTTCGCATGCACGGGCCGATACATACCGGTGGCTGGTTCCGTGGAAGCCATACCGGCGGACGCCATGCTTCTTATACATGGAATAAGGCAAACCATACATATAGGCATAATCCGGCATCGTTTGATGGAAAGCGGTGTCGAATACGCCCACCTGCGGAATGTCCGGCATTAATGTTTGCATGGCGCGAATTCCTTTCAGGTTCGGCGGATTGTGCAAAGGGGCCAAATCGATACATTCTACCATTTGCCCGATTACTTCCGGAGTAATAAGCATACTGCTGCTAAACTTCTCGGCGCCATGAACTACCCGGTGACCTACGGCGTCTATTTCTTTTAATGACTCGATACACCCATATTCATTCCCGGTCAGGATACGGAGTATAAACTCAATGGCTGCATTATGTTCCGGTAATTCCTGTTCTAACGTTACTTTTTGCCCGTCCGGCAAGGCGAATTTCAGGAACGACCCCGGTAAACCTAATTTTTCCACGCCGCCTTGCGCCATTACTTCGCCGTTGTTCATATTGAACAACTTATATTTTACGGATGAACTGCCACAGTTCAAAACTAATATCTTCATATCTGATCTTTTGCTTACGTTAGTTTTTTTTGAGGGCGATAGCCTGATTCGCCGTAATAGCTACCATTTTATAAATATCGTCTGATGAGCATCCGCGTGATAAATCATTTACCGGCGCTGCCATTCCCTGAAGAATCGGGCCAACGGCCTCTGCATTTCCCAGGCGTTCTACCAGTTTATACGCAATATTCCCTACTTCAAGCGATGGGAATATTAACACATTCGCTTTTCCGGCAATCTCGCTTCCCGGCGCTTTCTTAACGCCAATGGATGGGACTAATGCCGCATCAGCCTGCAATTCGCCGTCTATCTTCACATCCGGCGCCATTTCTTTGGCTAAGCGGGTTGCTTCTGCTACCTTATCAATCATTTCATGCGAAGCGCTTCCTTTCGTCGAGAAGCTCAGCATGGCAACCCTTGGTTCAATATGTGCAATCGCTCTTGCCGTATGGGCGGTAGCTACGGCTATTTCGGACAATTCGGCGGCTGTGGGATTCGGAATTACCGCACAGTCGGCAAAAATCACCAGCCCGTTTTCGCCATACGGATTGTTTTTTGTAAACATTAAATAAGCTCCTGATACGCTGCTCATGCCGGGCTCTGTTTTAATTAGTTGCAATGCCGGGCGAAGCACGTCTCCCGTCGTATTTAGCGCGCCGGCTATTTCGCCGTCCGCATCTCCCGCTTTTATCAGTAAGCAGGCTAAATATAACGGGTCTTCTACTAAGAGGGCCGCTTTCTCAGGCGTCATCCCTTTCTTTTGGCGCAACGAAAGGAGTAACGCTGCATAGCTTTCTTTTTTCGGATGATCCGCAGGATCGATGATCGTTGCTTTATGAATATGGCTCAATCCATGTACGCCGGCTAACGAATGGATTGCATCAGGATTCCCAATAAGAATAATGTCCGCAACCTGATCGGCCAATAAACGGTCGGCGGCAAAAAGAGTCCGCTCTTCCGTTCCTTCGGGAAGGACAATACGCTGTTTATTGGCTTTAGCGTGTCCGATGATTTTTTGCAATAATTCCATAATGGAAGTTTTTATATTATTTATTAGTTGTCATGGCGATTTGGTTACAAAAATAATCAAAATGCAATATCGACTTTGCAAAATGCGCGAAGAATTTACAGGCCGGCGTATCAGTTTTAGAAGATTTAACAGGGACGTATCATTTATTCTTCACCGGAGAGTATCTGTTGTAATTCTTCGGCTGTTATGTCCTGGCTCAGTTTTCCTTCATGGGCTACTGATATTTTCCCTCTTTCTTCCGAAACAATGATAACCAATGCATCTGTTTCCATCGACATCCCCAAGCCCGAACGGTGCCTTAATCCAAGCTCTTTCGGAATGATTGCGTTACGGGCAACCGGCAGGATGCAACCGGCCGCTTTAATTCTACAGTCGGCAATAATCATGGCGCCATCGTGCAAGGGGCTGTTTTTGAAAAACAGGTTCTCTATCAGACGGGCGTTTACATCGGCATTGAACATCTCGCCGGTATGTTCATAGACAGACAAATCCATCTCTTGCTGTATCACAATCAGCGCTCCTGTCTTTTTACGGGCCATATTCATACAGGCCAATACTACAGGAGCGACATATTTCTTTTCGTTCTCTTCTTCTGCGTTTTTCCGGGAAAACAGTTTGGTAAGGAACTTCCATCGGTTATGGGAACCTAAGGCAAGCAAAAAACGCCGGATTTCGTCTTGAAACAGGATAATCAACACAATAACGCCTACGCTGATTAATTTATCCAGTATGGCGCCCATCAAGCGCATGTCTAATACCTGCGATACTAATATCCACACGGCAATAAAAGAAATAATACCGCTGAAGAGGGCCATTGTGCCCGAATTTTTCATCAGCGTATACGTATAGTACAGGAAGAAAGCTACCAGCAGTATATCAATAACGTCTTTTACTCCTATATGCATCCACATAATTATAAGGTATTATTGTATTTGGATACTATTTTTACTGCCTCTGCCGCTTCTTTTACGTCGTGTACCCGGAGAATATCCGCGCCGTTGAGCAAAGCGAGCGTATTTAAAATGCTTGTACCGTTAAGGCTTTCGGAAGGGGTTGTGCCGAGATACTTATAAATCATTGCCTTACGGGAAATGCCCGCTAATAAGGGAAGCCCGAAGATGCTGAAATCGTTCAGGCGGCGCATCAATTGATAATTCTGCTCTATCGTTTTACTAAAACCAAAACCCGGGTCGAGGATGATATCATTCACGCCCATTTGTTCGAGCCGGTACACTTTGTCCGAGAAATACTTCCGGATGTCGGCAATCAAGTCGTTGTAGACGGTAAATTGTTGCATAGTCTGCGGCGTCCCCCGCATATGCATCATAATGTAAGGGACTTGCAGGGCGGCTACTGTTTGAAACATGCCGGAATCCAATTCCCCGCCGGCAATATCGTTGATGATCGCTGCTCCGTACTCTTCCACGCAACGGCGGGCGACGTCTGCACGGAACGTATCTACCGAGACGATAGCATCCGGATAATGCCTGTTTAGTATCTTAAGGGCAAAAGCCAGCCGCGCCGTTTCTTCTTTGGGAGAGACGTCATCGGCGTCGGGGCGCGACGAATATCCTCCGATATCGATTATTTGCCCTCCTTCCTGCAGGATGGTTTCAATACGTTTCGTTACATCCGCCTCCGTTTGTTTCCGGCTACCGGCATAGAAGGAATCCGGCGTTATATTTAAAATGCCCATCACTAAAGGAGATTCTATTGAAACGAGCGCCCCTTTGACATTAATCGTTTTTTGCCTCACTTATATTTAATTTACAAACTAATCATTACAAAAGTACGGAATTAAATAATATCTGTTACATTTGTGCAAAGAAAACGCTATTGAAAGAAGCTTATGACTATTTCTGAATTATACCAAATGTATTTACGCCATCCGCAAATAACGACGGACAGCCGGAATTGCCGGAGAGGCTCTTTATTTTTTGCGTTAAAAGGAGATACGTTTGACGGAAATCAATTTGCCGAACAAGCCTTAGCCGTAGGCGCCGATTATGCGGTAATTGATAATCCCGCCTATTATAAAGGCGAACGGACGATTCTTGTTGATGGTGCGTTGAAAACATTGCAGCAATTGGCGCAGCGACATCGTAAGATAGTAGGTCTCCCTGTAATAGCAATTACCGGCACAAACGGGAAAACAACGACCAAAGAATTGATCGCCGCTGTCCTTTCTACAAAGTTTAATCTGCTCTATACGGAAGGAAATCTGAATAACCGGATAGGCGTACCGCTTACCTTGCTCAGGATAAACCGCGATCATGAAATGGCTGTTATCGAAATGGGAGCCAGCCATTTGGGCGATATTAAGGAATTAGCGGAAATTGCCCAGCCTAACTACGGAATTATAACGAACGTAGGACAGGCCCATCTGGAAGGTTTCGGTTCGTTTGAAAATATTGTAAAAACGAAAGGAGAGCTATACGATTATATACGCCGGACAAAAGGGGTAATCTTTATCCGGGAAGAAGACCGGGAACTGCAATCCATTGCCAAAGGCATTGAACAAATTACGTATGGTTCTTCGGATGATGCTTTTACCTCGGGGCATGTTGTCGGCGCCAGGCCGTTCCTTACTTTCGACTGGCGGCAACAAGGTAAGATACATACCGTTGAAACGCATTTGGTAGGCGCCTATAATCTGGATAATGTGTTGGCGGCAGTAGTCGTTGGCCGCTATTTCAAGATACCTGCCGAACGCATCAGCCGTTCCATCGCCGCTTACGAACCGGTCAATAATCGTTCGCAATATAAAAAAACGGCAACCAATCAACTGATCATTGACGCCTACAACGCCAATCCTACCAGCATGAAAACAGCCATACGGAATTTCGCCGCTATGGACGTATCCCCCAAAGCCCTTATCCTGGGAGATATGAAAGAATTGGGCACAGCCGGCGAAGCATTACATGCCGAAGTGATAGAAGAAATAATAGCCGGAAAATTCGATAAAGTATATCTATGCGGAGAGTGTTTCAGCAAAACAGGCAAAGCTTTCACAACCAGCCAGACAACGGACGGCTTATTAACAATTCTCAAAGCAAATCCGCTAAGGAACTATCACATCCTGATTAAAGGTTCCCGCAGTATGGCCCTGGAGAAAACAATTGAACTATTATAACTTATGCGCGGAGTACGCGGATATTAACGAATCTCCTTCCCGAAAGGCGTTAATGCCAGGGACGCCATTTTGAAATGCTGGATACCAAAAGGGATGCCGATAATTGTGATACACAGCAATAATCCGAAAAACAGGTGTGTCAGGCTAATCCAGATTCCGCCGATCAATATCCAGATGATATTCATAACAACAGATAAACAACCTCCGGAGTTCCCTTTGTCTGTAACCGTGCTTCCGAAGGGCCAAAGCGCTAAACGCGCTAATTTAAGGGTTTGCAGCCCAAAAGGGATACCAATAATCGTAATTATCATACCAATACTGGCTACAAGATATTCAATAGCCGTTACGATACCTCCCAAAACCAGCCAGATAATATTTCCTAAAAATTTCATTTGTATAAATTATTATGGTTAATGTAAAAACTGTCTAATGCTGCCGAAACACGTTGGCAGGCTAACAGAAAACTATCCCTTAGCTCAGGCTTTACCGGTTTTCCCGGAGGAACGTCCATGGTAAGGGGATTTATTGGCTGTCCGTTTTTATGAACCCGGAAGTCGAGATGGGGGCCGGTAGATAATCCCGTAGAACCTACATAACCAATAACCTCTCCCTGCTGAACCCGTTTCCCAATCTGAAGCCCTTTGGGAAATCCGCTAAGGTGCATATAGGTAGTCGTATAAACCGTGTTGTGCTTTATTTTCACATAATTTCCTCCTCCTCTTTCAAATGCCTTTGCTATAACGGTTCCTTCGCCGATTGTCCTTACAGGCGTGCCGGACGGAGCGGCATAATCTACCCCATGATGTGCCCTGTATCGTTTCAGAACAGGATGGAAGCGGGAATTAGAGAAACGGGAGGTAATCCTGAGAAAGTCAAGCGGAGCTTTTAGAAAAACTTTACGTAAACTGTTCCCTTCCCGGTCGAAATATTCGGATATACTATCTTGCGTAAAAGGAATCGCCATAAATTCTTTTTCCTGGTGTATAAATTTAACGCCTTCAATCGTTGAAATATTAAGGGGAATTGTATCGTCGATATAGGCCACATCATACATTACCTGGAAAGAATCTCCTTCTTTTACATCATAAAAATCAATTTGCCAGGCGAATATATCGGATATTCTGATAGCCAGCAGAGGGTCTGCTCCGTTTGATTTCAATACGTTCCAGAGGGAAGAGTTTAACGTACCTTCCGCATACAGCCTTTTTAACGCGATATCTTTATTGAATTCATAAGCGCAAATGGTATCCGCCGTAAAGTCTATAATAGCAAAATCTGTGAGGGATTTGGCAAATGAAATATATTTGACGGCCCGTGCGCTGTCGGTAGCCGTAAACGTACAATAGTTCATCCCGGCACGTAATTTTGCAGGGTTTAACACTTGCCTGGAAGCTTTACCGATACTGTCCGCTTTCGCCGGCGAGAAACCTAAACCGGCAAATATGGAGGCCGGATTATCTCCGCTCTTAATCGGATACTCCGTTACATCCAATGAGTCAATACAAATTCCATATAAATAAAGATGCTGGCGGCTGTCTATCCAGTCGTTGCCCATACCTTCGTCGGTTTGTTCTGCCGTTCGTTTACACGAAAGGGTTACGGTAAAAAGAAAGCACAGTATATAGATGGGTAATTGTTTGTTCACGGATTGCTTCATAAATCTTCTGCTATGGTTTTTTCACTTTGCCGGGATTCTTATTGATAAAGTCTTTCCAGCCGGAATATTTTTTCCCCGAAACAGGATTGTTCGTTTGAAAATAATGACAGACAGCGGCCGCCAACCCGTCTGTCGCATCCAACTGGGGAAGCATCTGTTCATCGGCTATATGCAGGAAACGTTGAAGCATGCCGGCTACCTGCTCTTTGGAAGCCTTCCCGTTTCCGGTAATAGACATCTTTATTTTTAAAGGGGCATATTCAAAAATAGGCATATCGCGGTTTAGAGCAGCCGACATGGCAACGCCCTGCGCCCTTCCCAGCTTTAACATACTTTGCACATTTTTTCCAAAGAAGGGGGCTTCAATAGCTAATTCGTCGGGGAGGTATTCATCAATCAGTCCGGTCACACGCTCATATATCTTGCGCAAACGAAGGTAATAGTCTTCATACTTATCCAATTGTAAAACCCCCATCGCCATCAGCTTAGGCTTATTACCTAAAATCTGAAGAACTCCGTATCCCATGATTATTGTTCCGGGGTCAATCCCCAGTATGATGCGCTCCTTTATCATTTTTCTCAGTCTATCTCCTCAAGCAACGTAGTAAACCCCACAACTTTATCTCCAAACTGCCCCGTTAAGGCCTGATGAATGACGTTCCCTTCTTTTTCCAGCCAATAATTCAATGTGTCGATATTTTTCACATGAAACTGTACCGCGTAGCTTTCTCCCGCATCCTCATTTGTTTGCAATATTCTCCTTAAATAAGGTTGGCGAAGAAAGCCGCCTGCCATGGCCTTAGGAATGTAAATCTTTGCCAAATAAGGCAAAGCATCATCCAATATATCCTTATCGATATGGAAGGTAGTATTATAAACAATCATTATCAAACTAAATTTCTGCCGTAAAGATAATGCATATCTAAGGAAAACCTCTATATTTGCATTCGAAAATGACAAAGGGGGCATTAGCTCATCCGGCTAGAGCGTTAGACTGGCAGTCTAAAGGTGATCGGTTCGAGTCCGATATGCTCCACCATTACTGAAAAAGCGTTTTCAGTTTACAGATTTTCTTTTACATACTGACAAAGGTTTGAAGTTGATTATCAAACAATTATCAACTCCTTTATGGAAATTTCGGTTTAACCGCTATTTAAACTTGAATTTGCAAACCCTACAAAGACTGCACAAAAAACTCTCTTTACTGCACAATTTGTGCAGTGGTTTGTGCAGTCCCGCATCTCTATTATAGCGTTTGCCTTAAAAAATACATTAGTATGGCAAATCTTTCTTTATTGTTTACATTTAAAGACAAGTGTTTTGCATTATGTGCAACCGTCAAAGGAACTTCTAAACGAAACTACAAAGAAGTCTCCAACCTAAAAAATCCTAACTTTAAAAGCTGGGATAGTAAAAACCAATGTTTTTCTGAACTAACAGAAGACGCAGAACACAACAATCGAGTATTGCGTGAAACGAAAGCACGCTATCAACGTTTGATTGACGGATTCGACCCGCCCACCGGGAAAGAACTATGGGAGCTTCACGATAGAGCTACCAAAGTTGAGGCTAAACCGGAGCCTAAAACACTTAGGCAGTTTTTGAGTGAACTTATTTTCAAGTTCAAAAATAAGCCCGATGGTGTGCCCTCTCGAAATTTTCAAGTCTATATTACCTTACTCCATAAACTGGAAATTGAAGGTGGTATTCTGAATTGCCCGGTGTCAGATATTGACGATATACATTTTGAAAAGTTCGGCGACTTCATTAGAGAGAAGCTGGAAGGTAAGAACTACGTGAACCTTATGAAGTATTTTCATGCTACAATTGAGAAAGCGCGTCAAAAGAAGCTAACCAAACATGTTTTGGATTATAAGTATATGGATTATGCCCCTAAAAGCAAAGCAAGCTTCGACAAAGCAAGAAAAGGCAGGGACGTGCTGACCAAAGTTGAATACGAAAAATTTGTCAATATAGATTTATCCATCATTCCGCACAGCGGTAAGTCTCCAGAGTATTTTAAAGAACTGTACCGCGACTTTTGTATTTTCATGTATGAAATGAAAATACGTCCCTGCGACCTTGTTAGTTTGCGCGAACTTGATATTACCGGCGGGGTGATGAGAGTATACAATAAAAAGAAAATGAATTACAGGGATACTCAAAAAGCCCTGCAAGAAAACAAGTTAACTGAAACGGCAAAAAAAATTATCCGGAAATACAAAGGAAAATCGTCTAAGGGCTATATTTTTCCGTTCTCAATGAATGAGTATGACTGGGATATATACAGTTCCGTAGGCTTTCGTAAATGGGATAACAGCAAAAAATCGACACTGGAAAAGATAAATGAGTTTCTTGCTAAAGTCAAAAAGGAACTGAAAGTTAAGGAATTTACTTTATACACATTAAGACATTCCAAATTTACCCATGAGATAGAAGCCGGTGAAAAATCTATCTTGAAAATAGCAAAAGAAGGCGGTACTTCTGTGAAGATGCTGGAAGATAACTATTATCATTATATAGCTAAAAAAAACAGTAACCAATAAATAACAAAAAAAATGACAGAAATTAGATTAATTGACAACAACGGCGTAAGATGCGCTATATTAGAGACGAAAAACTATCAGGTGTATGCTCCTCATCGAAACGCTAACAAGCTCGCTGGGTGACTACATAAAGCCCCAAAAACGCTGTATTATCATTGATGGTGACTACGTAATGGATAATTTATTGAACGAAATACCTAAAGAAGAAATT
>JAITRG010000282.1 GCA_031288515.1 Tannerellaceae bacterium | reverse complement strand
TATTAAGATGTCAGCTTTATATTTCAAAAGAAGTTCAATCATTTCTATAGGATAATTTTCTATACTTTCATCATAAAGAGTCATTTGAACAGCAGAATCAATAGCTTCATTGAGTGGTAGAGTATATACGCGATTTGAATCCGGATTAGGATTTGCACCGTTTTCTAATAATAATTCTGCCATATCTAAATAAAAATTACTTACAGCAATTAATAATGGAGTCATTTTTGTTTCTATCTCAATAAAGTTGATATCAGCCCCTTTCTTTAATAATTCTTTTGTATCTTCGATATTATTTTGAGATACAGCTTGTATTAATTTTTCGTTCATTTCTTGATTTCTTTAATGTTACACGTTACAAAGGCACGAATATTTTTTTAATTATCAATATTTTCCCGGAAATACCCGAAAGTTATTTAATGAATATTCTCTTACATCATTGATGTCTTTTCTACCTCGTTGAATATCTAATTCTTCCATTTTTTACTTATTTTTATACATCACCAAAAAAAGTCTTGCGCGATGAAAGTACAAAAACAAATACAAACTGTCACTCCTTTTGCGGGAATTTCTTTCGTTATCAAAGAATT
Organism: Tannerellaceae bacterium; assembly: GCA_031288515.1. Lineage (GTDB taxonomy): Bacteria > Bacteroidota > Bacteroidia > Bacteroidales > Tannerellaceae > DFXE01. Next base: position 5,123 of record JAITRG010000282.1, on the reverse strand, counting down.
TAACAGTTGCGGCCTCTCCAGCCTGATAGACAATATTTTGGGTATAAGAAGTTTGTCCGGCTATCAGTATAGCGATATAATCCGGGGCTGGTTTTCCGTTTTCTTTTCCGGCGGCGATGTTGCCGAAGACATTAATTGTCACCTGTACAGCTCGCTGGCGTGCATTCCCGGCAACCGCGTGCCCAGCGCCGATTTCGACAAAGATGGAGACGAGGCTGTCAGCAAAAAAGAATATGAAGCGGAAGAAGAGATACTTATCCAATATATACTTCACGCGGCAAGGTTTTGCGCATTGCTATCATCAAAGAATTGAAGTCAATGTGGCTGAACTGTTCGTTCCGATACGGCCATTCCATCGCTTGCAAGCGGCAGGGAGGGCTGTCGCAATTACGCCCGAATTCTTTCATCTTTCTGTAAGTTAGCCGTTTAACAACCGGCTATTTTTTTTTGTGCGCCTCGTTTTTGAAAAAAACACACAGGAAATTTTTTTCATCTCACCTGTGATTGTTTTCATCTCTCCCGTGTTTATTTTCATCTCTCCCGTAAATTTTTTCATTTAACCGTAAAAAAAAGTCATTTTTCCTTTTTTTATTTTCATCTCTCCCGTGTTTATTTTCATCTCTCTCGTGAATTTTTTTTTTTCACCCGTAAATTTTTTTTTTTCACCCGTGATTTTTTTCATCTCACCTGTGATTTTTTTTTTTACACCCGTGGATTTTTCATTTTTCCGGAGAAAAAAGGAAGTCGCAGGTTTGGAGAGGCGTCGCCCGGGAGAGGCCAAAAGGATACGGGATGCATCAAACCATCCCGCGCGCAGTATATAAAACCTGTCTCCGTTCCTCGAAAGAGTATTTCCGATAAAAGCCTTGCCTTATTTATTCTTTCCATAAGAGGTATGAAAGAACACTGTAGTTAAAAGCTCAGCCCATAATATTATGGGCTATGCTCTTTCTTTGTGTCCCTGTCTGCTAAATTAGCCGGAAATATTTATTTTTCCTGATTTTATATCTGTTTTATCCCGGTATAAACTGATTTTCTCATTGTTTCCGTGCCTTAATTTCTTCCACATCTATTGCCGCGACGGAAATTTTGCAGGCAATGACTTGCTGCTTTTCATTCCGTTCGAAAACGACCACTCCTCCATATTGAGGAAACTCGAAGCGGTCTTTTTTGACATACTTCAACGCAACTTCTCCCAGCGAAGAGAATGCCATAAGCGTTGAATCGCCCTGAAGCGTAATATCCACGGTTTCCTCCGAATTGTCAAAGGAAAGGACATAGTGACCGGTGTATTCCAGCCAGTCCATTTCATCATTTGCCTGGATGGGAAGAATAATCATAAAGATACAAACTGCCGATAATAATACTTTTTTCATTTTATTTCCGTTTTAATTTAAAAATTCACAATGATTTGATAAATTCTCTTTTTTTTATTTTTGCAGGCTATTAAAGATGAATGCCTCTATCGCTACATGATTGTCAACTGTTATATGCTGTTTATTTTTTATTATCAAAAACCAATTCGTATTTGTCCGCCGAATACGGTCGGATTTCCGGCGATAAAAGTGGGAAAACCAATAGCATTCCCGCTGTTTCCGGCGTCGATGATATATTTTTTGTTCAGTACAATTAGTTTCGGTGCAAAATTCGTTTTCATTTATTACAAATGCGGAACAAAGCGGTTAAGAAAAACATACTAATTTGCCATGCAGCGCCCTGTTTTCTATCGAAGAGGCCGGCTTTTGGCTGACGCAGCGACATTGTGCCGGAGGAGCATGTCCGCCCCCCCAGTAAACTCGGATAACCTTTGCCTGTTTTGCGCTCCGGAACGGGAGTGAAACGTAAAAATGAGAGATCACGTTTGATACGGCAGGCCGGTAACCAGGCGCTGCATCCAGTGTGCCCATTCTTTGTGGGTCTTTGTGTGATCGAAGGTTTGCCAGGGTACCGGTTCGTCGATGTGCAACGTAAATGTACGGCCTCTTTGCCTGAAAAACTCGTGGGCAAAAAGCAGGACTTCAAAGTTGATTTTTGAGTGAATCCGTTTCCGGAAATTCTCAATACAGTAAAACATATCCGAATTTCTCGCTTCGAAATACAGAGGTACCACATCGCGCTTATGCTCAACGGCTACTTTGATGAAATGCTTGCGCCATTCATGCTCCGTTATCTTTCCCTTTGATTTATACGCCGTCACTCCGGCCGGAAAGATGACAAGGTGATGATCCGTTTCGTAAAACTCATTGATCCGGCGGAGGCTATCCCTGTTCTGTTGCCTGTATACGGGTAGAAACAATTCTTTCAGAGGCGTAAAAACGGACAGAAATTCATTCGCGTAGAATTTGATTTTGCCTGCATACCGGCGTCCGAGAACATGGGCGATACAAATGGCTTCCACCCCGCCCTGGGGATGATTGCAGGCAAAAACAAGCCTGCGACCGTCGACCGGAAGGCGCTGTTCCCCTGCGATCTTGCACGTAAAACGGAGCTGTTCCATACATGAATCGATGAAATCAAGGTTTTTCTTGCCGGATGCATTGGCAAAGAGCGAGTTGATGTCATCCTGATGCACTATCTTTCCGATGATGTCCGGTACGAATCCGGGCAGAAAACGTCCAGGAAATCTTTCGCTTATCAACTGTCTGACGTCGATACTGTCTGTATCTTGATACTGCATGATATTGGAGGGTTATTTTCGATTTACACATAGATTCTTAAAAATGTCATGATACGCATCGACCATTCGCTCCCAACTGTAATTTGCTTTGGTAAACCGGCTGAACCGGGCCTTACATGGCCGGTAAGCATCTGCATTATGCGCAAAATCATTCAGTTTCCCCGCCCATGCCCCGGCGTCTTCAGGGGGCAGAAGGAAACCGTTCTTTTCATTTATGATGGCGTCAGGAATGCCGTCTATGTCCGAAGCAAAAACCGGCGCGCCATGGGCGGATGCTTCGAGGCATGCCAGGCCAAAACCTTCCATATCGCCTTCTACCGGAATGTTTGGCATCAGAAAAGCGTCGACTTTGCCGTACAGCAGTTCGACTTCGGGATAGGGCAGGCATCCTGCATGTTTGATAAGGTTGGTTTGGCCGATGATTTCCCGTAACCGCCGTTCGTCTGAAAAGTATCCGAAGAAAAGCATTATTTTCTCTCTCCATTTATTGGGCAACAGATAAACGAACCTTTCCGTCCATGTAGGCCGGGGATGAAAAGAGCCTGTGATAATCAAGTAAAACTGTTCCTGCAGTTGCGGGAACACATGCTCTGCAAACCACGAGAAGCCTTTTCGTTTCACTGGCCGGCCTGTCATCAGCAGTAATCTCCGGCCTGCCGGATCCATCCGTTTGGTTAATAACCAGTCCCGGAAAACACATTCCGGCGTATCCCGGTTACACGGGACGTCTACTCCATTAGAGACGACCGCAAGCTTCTCCGGATCGATGCCCAGGGCAAGGGCTTTCCGGGCTGTTGCGCTGCTTACGGCAATCATCCGGTTATAGAAATTGAGGCGGTTGAAAAGATATTTATGGTATATCCGGCTCGGAAAAACGACGTCGAGCCCGTGCAAGGTAACTACATACGATATATGCTTTCGCAATTTAAAAAAAGAACAGAACGTGGCAATCAGCGCGTCATTAAAGTAAATAATATCAATATGTGGATGAGCTTTGCATATCTTCCCGATCTTCCGCCGGAGCGATAGGAAGAACAACAGCCGGCTTCCTTTACTGTCGTATATCAGACGATGCGTTTTGCATCGTTTTTCCATGCCTGTCAGCAGTTCGTAACAATGCTTTTCCATTCCTCCGGTCGAAGGCGGGAATTTATGGCTGACGAACAATATCTCCATGACTTTTGATTGTTTTTTCCCTGCCACCTTTCAACTGTACGTAAAACAACAGCGCTATTCCGGTCCAGAACAGTTGCCGCGCCCGTCTGAGAATGGATACCGGCAACCAGAGAACGGAAGAAGACGGTCCGAGCAGTTGCAGCGTGAATTTGTTTATCAGCTCTTCGATACCCAACTGCCCGGGAATGAAGGCTACGGTTGATTTCAGTACAATAATCAGCGTATCCAGAAACAGGCTATCCCACATATCGACCGGATTATGCAGGAAATACAGAATGAAAAACAGTTCTGCCGCCCCCAGTATCCATTGTACGGAGAACAGGAGAAATGCAGTTGCCGTCTTCACGGGATGTATGCGGACATGCGTGGCCAGCAAAAGGCACATTTCCCCCATCCGGGATATGATCTTGTGCCGTTTTTTTACTTCCGACCCGGTTTTTGTTTCCTTCTTTTTCCACAACAGCAGGAATGCCAAACCCGAAATGGCCGCCAGCAGCGTAAGGAAGCAGAGGCCGGCGGCCAGCCTCATCCCCTGCGACCATCCATCCGAATGAAAAAACATGAACTGCGCAGACACGACGACAAACAATGAAAGCTGGCTTAATATCATCAGGATGCGCATCAGCAAAACGGATTGGTAGGCGGCCTGCTTCTCCACGCCTTCTTCGATCAGCATCCGGGCATTGAACAGTTCCCCGGCTATGGCGCCGGAAGGATTGAACGTTGTGACGGTATTCCCCGTTTGCCGGATCATGAACAGTCGTGCCAGAGACGGTTTCGCACCGGAACCGATACAGTATCTCCAGCCCGACGCGCCGATAAGACCGGCAAGAAAAGTGATTGCGGGGATGAAAACCGAGTAAAGCCCCAATTGCTTTATTAAACGGAAAGAAGCTCTGACGTCCGTCGCTTTCAGGAAAATAAAAAAACAGACAAGTATGCTGGCAATGAGTAATATTTGCAGGATTCTCTTCATCTTTTAAACCACAAGCAGATGGAAAGATAAACATTTCAAATCTTCAAAATATTCGGACGCCAGATGCTCCCAGATGTATCTTTTACTGTTTTCCAGACCCTTCGCCGAGAATTGTCTGGCCAGTTCGGGCCGGACAATGATTTCGGTTATCCGGTTCAGAAAACCGGACGCATCATACGGATTGCATTTAAATCCGTTGACGCCGTCTTCGATGAAATCCCTGCTTCCTCCGCTGTCGGCTATCACGCAGGGCAATCCCGAAGCCATGGCTTCCAGTACCACGTTGCCGAAAGT
>JAITRG010000269.1 GCA_031288515.1 Tannerellaceae bacterium | reverse complement strand
GCGTATGCACGCCCCAAAACTTCTGACGGCGCCCTTGCATACTCTTATGCAAGCCCCAAAACTTCTGACGGCGCCCTTGCATACGCGTATGCAAGCCCCAAAACTTCTGACGGCGCCCTTGCATACACAGATGCAAGCCCCAAAACTTATGACGGCGCCCTTGCATACATGTATGCAAGCCCCAAAACTTTTGACGGCGCCCTTGCATACATGTATGCAAGCCCCAAAACTTTTGGTCGCAACCTTTCCGCATTTGTAACTTGACCCAAAACTTTTGGCGGGAACCTTTCCGCAATTTTACCTTGTCCAAAACAGTTGACGGGAACCTTTCCGCAATTGTAACTTGATCCAAAACTTTTGTCGGGAGCTTTCCGCAATTTTACCTTGCCTAAAACTTTTGACGGGAGCCTTTCCGCATTTGTAACCTGGCGCGGAACTTTTGGCGGGCGCCCTTTCCGTATTTGTAACCTGGGGGAAAACTGTTCGGGAGATTCCGGTATATATTCAATGCCGTTTGGTTAGGCTATGGGGGGAGCGGCTCTCTCCTGTCTTTGCGTGAGGACAGGAGCGGAAAGCCCGCAGGGAGGCGGAGGCGAGCGGGGACTTGGAGCGGGTGGCGCGTTCTCCTGACTTTGCGTGAAGGATAGGAGCGGAAAGCCCGGAGGGAGCCGGAGGCGAGCGAGGACTTGGAGCGGATAGCCTGACCCGACCGGAGGGAGGGGCACGCCCTGCTCTCTCATGGCTTGACGGGGGGGCTGGATTAGAATTTCTTTTCATATAATTACCGGATTCGTTTAAAAAAATCGCGGGTAATTTGTTTTGTAAATCATAAAATGATATATTTGGTACTTGATATAATGAAAAAGCGGGCGGGAGTCAGTCCGTTTGTAACCTGAAAATACTTATTATATATGAGCTATCTTGAATTTGATAAAACGATAATGATAAACCTGCAGGAATCGCTGAGCCGGGAAGTTCTGCGTACAAACAGGAAGGGGGCGTATCACAGCACTACCGTTGTCGACTGTAATACGCGGAAGTATCACGGATTGCTTGTGATGCCGGTTCCCGGGCTTGACGATGAAAACCATGTGCTCCTGTCTTCTTTTGATGAAACGGTTATTCAGCATGGGGCCGAATTTAATTTGGGGCTGCATAAGTACAGCGGCGATAATTACAGCCCCAAGGGTCATAAATATATCCGCGAATATACGTGCGAAACGGTGCCGAGAACCCTTTACAGGGTAGGGGGGGTGATTCTCTCGAAGGAAATGGTTTTCTCGCAGTTTCACAACCGGATTATGATAAAATACAAACTGGAAGACGCGCATTCGCAGACCACGCTCCGCTTCCGCCCCTTCCTGGCTTTCAGAAGCGTGATTGAATTAACCTGTGAAAACGGCGCGGTCGACCGGTCGTATACGGAAGCGCCTAATGGCATAAAGATGTGTCTCTACCGGGGTTATCCCGATCTGTTCATGCAGTTCAGCAAGGAAGTGAAATTCGTTTTTGAACCGTACTGGTATAAGGGGCTGGAATATCCGAAAGAACAGGAGAGGGGCTTCCCTTACCAGGAAGATTTGTTTGTACCCGGTTATTTTGAATTATCCATTGAAAAAGGCGAGACCCTTATTTTTACCGCGGGCGATACGCAGGCAGCAACAGCCAGACTGTTTGACGATTATGAGGAAGAGGTGGATAAGCGGATACCGAGGAACAGCTTTATCAACTGTTTGAAGAACTCCGCCCAGCAGTTTTATTATCGCCCTACGGAAAACGACGCCTACCTGCTGGCCGGCTATCCGTGGTTTAAGGTAAGGGCCAGGGACTTGTTTATATCTGCGCCGGGATGTACGCTTTCGCTTGACGACCCGGCGCGTTTTGAGAAGATTCTGGGAACGGCCATACCGGCTCTGAGGAATTTCATGAGAGACGGCCTCCACGATGCGGTAATCAAGGAGATAGACCAGCCGGATGTTCTCTTATGGTGTATAAATGCCATTCAGCTTTATGGCGCAGACCAGGGAATGGAGCGCTGCAAGGAGCTGTATGGCGGTTTTGTAGCTGAAATAATAGATTATATCCTTGCCCAGAAACATCCCGACATGCGGGTGACGCACAATGGCCTGATTTATGCCGAAGGGAAAGACAAGGCAATTACCTGGATGAATTCTACCGTAAACGGCAGGCCGGTTGTGCCCCGTTCCGGCTACATCGTAGAGTTTAACGCTTTATGGTATAATGCGCTTTGTTTCTATAAAAACGATTTGAATAAGGATATACCTCTGGATAACATAAAAGAGCTGATCGATAAGAGTAAGGTATCGTTTTCCGATATATTTGTAAATGGCTATAAGTACCTGTTTGATTCGGTAACCGGGTCGAAAGTAGACTGGAGCGTACGGCCTAATATGATATTTGCCATAGCGCTGCCTTATTCGCCTCTGGACAAATCAGCGCAGCGTCCCGTACTGGATATGGTTACAAAAGAATTGCGCACCCCTAAGGGGATACGTTCGCTAAGCCCTAAAAGCGAAGGATACCGCCCCGATTATACAGGCTCCCAGACAGAACGGGATTTGTCATATCATCAGGGAACGGCATGGCCCTGGCTGCTGGGCGCTTATCTGGAATCATACCTCCGCATATTCGGGAAAGGGGGCGTCTCTTTTGTGAGAAGAATGCTCGTAAGCATGGAAGAAGAGGTGAAGCTGCATTGCATCGGGACAATCCCCGAACTGTTCGACGGGAATCCTCCGTTTACAGGTCGCGGAGCCATTTCTTTTGCGATGAATGTGGCAAGCATACTGAGGATATCAAAAATGTTGGAAAAGTTTGACGATTAATTAAAAACATCGTTCTGTATGAAAGCATTAATGTATGGATGGGAGTTTCCTCCGCATATACTGGGAGGATTAGGTACAGCCAGTTATGGGTTGACGCGCGGAATGGCTTTGCAGCCGGATATGGATATAACGTTCGTTATACCCAAACCCTGGGGCGATGAAGACCAGCGTTTCCTGAAAATTGTAGGAGCATGCAATGTTCCGACCGTCTGGCGCGATGTACACTGGGATTATGTAAAAAGCCGTGTGGGGCGCTATATGGACCCGCAAAAATATTATGATTACCGCGATCATATTTATGCCGATTTCAGTTACCAGCGTGTTAACGATCTGGGGTGCGTGGAATTTTCAGGGCGTTATCCGGATAATTTGCTGGAAGAAATCAATAACTATTCGATCGTTGCCGGCGTCATTGCCCGGACCGGGTATTTTGATATCATCCATGCGCACGACTGGCTGACTTATCCGGCAGGTATCCATTCTAAAAAGATAAGCGGAAAACCGCTGGTGATTCATGTACACGCTACGGATTACGACCGGAGCCGGGGAAAAGTAAACCCTGACGTGTATGGCATAGAAAAGAACGGAATGGATTATGCCGACCATATCATAACCGTAAGTAACCTTACCCGGCAAACGGTGATCGAGAAATACCATCAGGACCCGTCCAAAGTAACCACCGTTCATAATGCCGTAGAGCCGTTGAGCCCTGAAATACTGGCTATCCCCGATAAAAGAGGCGTTAAAGACAAAATAATAACATTTCTCGGGCGTATAACGATGCAGAAGGGGCCGGAATATTTTGTAGAAGCGGCAGCCAAAGTATTATCCAAAGCGCCCCATGCGCGTTTCGTTATGGCCGGAAGCGGCGATAAGATGAACGCCATGATCCGGCTGGTCGCCTCGCGTAATATATCCGACAGGTTTCATTTTACCGGTTTTATGAAAGGGAAACAGGTATATGAAGTGTTTAAGGCAAGCGATGTTTACGTAATGCCGTCGGTATCCGAACCGTTTGGCATTTCGCCTCTGGAAGCCATGCAGTGCGGCGTGCCGAGTATTATCTCCAAACAGTCGGGATGCGCCGAAATTCTGGATTATGCCGTTAAAGTAGATTACTGGGATATTGAAGCGATGGCCGACGCCATGTATTCTATCATTACCTACCCGGCTATGTATAAATTCCTGCGGGAAGAAGGAAAGAAAGAAGTAGATAATATTAAATGGGAATATGCCGGACAGAAAGTACGCCGTATTTACGATCAGCTAATTAACCGATGAATATAATAAAAAAAATGCAGACATTATGAAAACGATATGTTTCTATTTTCAAATACATCAGCCATTCCGGCTGAAAAGATACCGTTTCTTTGATATCGGAAACGACCATTACTATTATGACGATTTCCAGAATGAAGAAATAATCCGCCGGATAGCCGAGCGTTGTTACATACCGGCCAACAGGCTTTTCCTTGAAATGATAAAAGAAAGCGGAGGAAGGTTTAAAGCCGCCCTTTCCATATCCGGTACGGCTCTTGAACAGATGGAAGTTTATACGCCTGAAGTACTGGACGGTATTATGGAACTTGTTAAGACGGGAAATATTGAATTCCTGTCCGAAACGTACGCACATTCGCTTGCCTCGCTGGGAAATGAAGACGAATTTAAAAAGCAGGTGCAGTTGCATAAGGAAAAAGTATACGCTTTATTTGGCGTAGAGCCGAAGGTTTTCCGTAATACGGAATTGATTTATTCCGACGAAATATCGGATATTGTGTATGATTTGGGATACCACGGGATGCTGACGGAAGGGGCTAAACATATTTTAGGATGGAAAAGCCCGAACTACCTGTATACGTCGGCCGGTAAGCCCGGGCTAAAGCTGTTGTTAAAGAACGACCGTTTCAGCGAAGACCTGTCCATGCGGTTTAATAATTATAGCTGGAGCGAATATCCGCTGACTGCCGATAAGTATATGTCATGGATCGCTTCTACTCCGGAAGAAGAACAGGTGATAAACCTGTTTATGAACTATGATGTACTGGGGTCTTTCCATCCGGCCGAATCGGGGATTTTTGATTTTTTCAGAGCGCTTCCCCGGTTTGCAGCCGAAAAAGGGATAGGCTTTTCTTTGCCGTCGGATGCGTTTAAAAAGCTCAAGCCGTCGGATGCTGTTTCTGTTCCCTTCCCTATGTCATGGGTAGACGAAGAGAAGGATTGCAGTTCCTGGCTGGGCAACGTATTACAGCAGGAAGCTTTTGAAAAGATAAACGGGATCAGCAACCGTGTACATTTGATACAGGACGGGCGTATCCAGCAAGACTGGCTTTACTTGCAGAGTAGCGACCATTTTTATTATATGAACACGAAGCATCCTGGAGAGAAAGGATTTAGCCCGTATGACAATCCATACGAAGCATTCAATAATTACATGAATGTGTTATCTGATTTTATTTTCCGCGTAGAAGCCGAATATCCTACCTCTATTGAAGACGAAGAACTGAATTCGCTGCTTACAACGATTAATAATCAAAATGAAAAGATAGTAGCATTAGAAAAGGAAATACAGAAATTGAAGAAAAAAACGACAAAAAAAGAAACTGTTTATAAATAATCTGAACCTTTATCAGACGAACGCTGTTAATATGATATAATGTTTTTCATGGTATTAAGAGTGAAGTTAGGTATAGGTTAACCGTCTCGTTCGTGAGAATAAGACGGTTTCTGTTTTCAGGAAGGTTTATATTTTGATGCTGTTAATATCTCCTGCGCGTTTGTTTGTTTCATCAGTTCTTCGGGCGTTGTATGGGTTTCTTTCATATAGCCAGTTACGATTTGCCAGCCAATCCATACGCCTAATTTGCCTGGCGCGTCGAGCGACAGGAAAGTACTTGGCATATCTTCAAAATACTTGTTGGCGGTTATATGGTCGGGCGTATAAAGATGCTTGCGTTCTACGATAGCCTTCCAGACAGCCTTTTCATGCGTTGTACACCATTCGTAATCTTTTTCCGAATAGCCCATTAATTCGCAGGGAGTCGCTCCCGGTAATGCATGGGATACCAGATACCTGATTTTACCCTCATATACCATTCGTTCCAGCAACACATTTTCTTTTCCTGTAAACGGATATTCAGATAATAACCAGCCGGATAAATAATCGGGCACAATATGCGAACGCTGCATATCCTCCAGTTGGTAATCATAAAAGAAGTTGAGGTATAACGGATAGGTTTTCCCCATATATTTATCGATGGACAGGGAAAGAAGGTTTTCTGCGGCCAGTACGTTTTGGTTCAGCCCGGATACATGCATATAAACGGCGGGCGTCTCCATTGCCGGGAAATGGGCTTGCAGATAAGCAAAACCTGCTCCCAGTTGCTTTTCTATATCGCTTATGGAGTCATATGCCGTAATAGCGTCCCGGTAAAGCCCTTTTAAGGCAGGTTCGGAATAATAATTAACCAGGCGGTCAAAGAAGCCGGGCGCTTCGGGCGATTGCATATTCAACACTCCTTTTCCCGTCACATCAAGCATGCCATAGTATTCCTGCAAAAGCCGGTTTTGCAGAGTTGAATCATCATCCGCCTCAATCAATTGAAAAAGCGCTTTATCAAAACGATGAATTTGAACGGGAGCGGCGTCGGCAAAAGGATTATTCTCCTGTCCGCCACAACTTACGCATGGCAACAGAAGAAGGATAACAAGGTATATTCCGGAGTGCATAACTTTCTATTTTTAATAAAATAACGATTAAGAAGACGTTATATTGTGAAATACTCAGGTAAAGTGCACAGGTAAGGAAAATCTAACGGAAAAGATAAAAAATCCACGGAAGAGATAAAAAAAATCACGGGCGAGAAAAAAAAATTCACAGGCGAGATGAAAAAATCCACAGGCGAGATAAAAAAATTCACGGGCGAGAAAAAAAAATTCACGGGCGAGAAAAAAAAAATTCACAGGAGAGATGAAAATGAAAAAGGATGAAATGAGAAATTTTTCAGGTGAAAAAAAAATAAAAAGTGGAGAAATGGAAACCGTTACAGGAGAGATTAAAAAAATCTCTTCCGTGGTTTTTTTCATAAAGGCACATCTGAAAAAACGACAAACTCCTTCCAATGGGGTTTGTCTTACAGGTTATCGCCTGATAAATACGGTTATACGCAGAGCCAGATCGAAAAACACCATTTTGGCGTTCACATTCTGTATGATATGCCTTTCTGCTTTGGCTAATTCGTCCATTAGTTCAAATACGTTCCGTTCATTGACGAAAGGAGCAAACTTCGCGGCAAACTCAGCCTCTTTTCTATTCATATAATTCAACTCGGCCTCCTGAAAACGATACATGAAATTTTCACGGATCAGATGCTGGCAGTAGGCAAAGAAGTTTTTTTGCCGTTCGCGCCCGATACCGGCAAGCAAGTCGGCGGATGTTTTCATTCCTTTCACGTTGCGCGCCCATGAATTACGCATCATCTCCTTGAATTGCTCCAGATAGAACCCGTTCTCTTCGTTTATACTGATAAGTTCTAACGCTTTCAGATAACTCCCGCCGGCTAAGTGGGCAATTTCTTTGGCCGGCGCCGGTTCTAACATCTCCTTATTAATAAGCGCCTCTTCCATATCGCCTTGCCTGATACCCCGTGCATTTACCCTTTGCGCACGCGACTGGATTGTACCCAATACCCTGTCGGGTTCTTCGGAAACCATCAGAATGGCCGTATTGGCAGGAGGTTCTTCGACAACCTTCAGCAGTTTGTTGGCGCAGGTTGGATGCATCTTCTCCGGAAGCCATACCAGCAGTATCCGGTAAGTCGCTTCGTAAATCTTGAGGCTTAGTTTGCGGATAATCTCATCACTTTCTTTTGAATAAATAATCGCCTGCGAATTTCCGGCGTCCATGGCTTCCAACCATTCATTCATACCGAAATAAACTTGCCCCTTCAAAAAAGCGCGCCATTCGGGAAGGTAATCGTCGCAAACCTCCTTTTTCTTTTCTTTTTTGGAAACAATCGGAAATACAAAATGCAAGTCGGGATGCGCCAGCTCATTGAACTTTGCACAGGAAGGGCAATGTCCGCATGAATCCGTATCCGATGGATTGGCGCAATTCAGGTAACGGGCGTAAGCCAGCGCTAACGGGAAAATGCCCGTACCGCCCTGTTCGCAAAAGAGCTGGGCATGTGGCACGATTCCTTTCCTGGCCGATTCTGTCAGCCGGCGCTTTATTTCCTGTTGTCCGATGATATCTTTGAAATACATGTTGTCTGCCGGATGAAAAACCTATTGTTCTAATAAAAAACGTTTAAATCCTTCAAAATCCTTACCTAATCCGATGCTTTGTTTTTCTCCTTTCATAAAAGCTTGAAGTTTATCCGGGATTTCCAGGTCAATACCCACTATCTCATCGACGGAGCTTTTAAATTTGGCGGGATGGGCGGTTTCAAGAAACAGGCCAGTCTCGTTCTCTGCCGGTTTGTTGTCGATTAATCCCTGGTATCCGCAGGCGCCGTGAGGGTCTAAGATGTATCCGTATTGCTTATAAACCTGTCGCATTGTTTTAGCAATTTCTTCGTCGGTATACGTACATCCGGCAATCTTTTTTCTGATTGCCTTATACGGATCCGGATATATGCTGAACATATCCATGATACGGGCAAAATTACTTGGATCGCCTACATCCATGGCGTTGGCGATAGTAGCTACCGACGGGCGGGGCGTATAAACGCCCGTATTCAGGTAATCGAGGAATACGTCGTTGCGGTTATTGGCTGCAATAAAACGCTTAACGGGCAATCCCATCCAGTTGGCTATTAAGCCGGCAGTAAGATTTCCGAAATTGCCGCTGGGAACGCTTATTACCAGATCATCCGTTTTCCCCAGCTTATCCAGTTGGGCATACGCATGGAAATAATAGAAAGACTGGGGCAGGAAACGGGCGATATTGATTGAATTGGCAGAGGTAAACTTGCTGTGGCCGTTCATCTCGGGGTCCATAAAGGCGGATTTCACCAATGCCTGGCAATCGTCAAACGAGCCGTCTATTTCCAGTGCGGTTATGTTCCGCCCTAATGTTGTAAACTGACATTCCTGTATCAGACTTACCTTTCCTTTGGGATATAATACATATACGTTGATTCCGTCTACGCCGAGAAAACCGTTTGCTACCGCACTCCCCGTATCGCCCGACGTAGCCACCAAAACGTTTATATCTTTCGTTCCTTCTTTGTCTATAAAGTATCTTAATAAACGAGCCATAAAACGGGCGCCCACATCTTTGAAAGCAAGGGTAGGGCCATGAAAAAGTTCGAGGCAGTAGATATTATCATGTACAGGTACAACAGGCGTATCGAATGATAGCGTGTCATTTACTATTTTTTCCAAAGTGCCTCCGTCTATATCATCCCCGAACAGGGCTTGGGCTACTGTGCAGGCAATTTCCCGGAAAGACATGTCTTTCATATCGCCGATCACAAAGTCATTCAGGAGGCCGATATCTTCGGGCATATACAATCCTTTGTCTCCGGCGAGGCCTTTTATAACAGCCTTTTTCAGGGATGCAAGGGGAGCCTGTTTGTTTGTACTGTAATACTTCATACTAATTGAATGTTGAAAGCTGAAAATTAATTTTCAAGCAGATATTTTATAAATGCATCTTTTTCCAAGATTCCAAATTTACCGTTTTTTATGGAGAATTCATCATATTTTGTTACGGAATCCGGTTTTTCTCCCGGTTTATAGATAATAAAGGGGATCGGCTTGCTGGTATGTGTGCGTATGGCGCAGGGCGTGGGATGATCCGGAAGAATACCAATAGCTACCGGTTCTTTCCAGGTCTGTAATGCTTCTACGACAGGGCGGACAATGCGATTGTCTAAATATTCAATTGTTTTAACCTTCAACGCTGCATCCCCTTCATGCCCGGCTTCGTCGCTGGCTTCGATATGCAGGTAAACGAAATCGTTTGTTTTCAGCGCTTCTAACGCCGCCGCCGCCTTTCCCTCGTAATTCGTATCATATAAACCGGTGGCTCCTTCTACATAAATGACCTCTAAGCCGGCATATACGCCGATACCCCGGATCAGGTCTACCGCAGAGATAACAGCTCCTTTCTTAAATCCATACATTTCCTGCATGGTTTGCATAGCCGGGCGATAACCGGGCGACCAGGGCCAGATACTGTTGGCCGGACTTTTACCTTCGGCGATTCGTTTTTGATTAACCGGATGATCTTTTAGCAGATGCTGTGATTTCAGGATTAAATCATTCAATAAACCGGCTGTCTCTGATGCTTCGCTTGCCTCGGGCTTGACCATGAACGGGCGAAACGGCTGAAGCGGAATATCATGCGGAGGCGTACAATCCAACCGTTTATTCCCTTTTTTTATGACTAACAGGTGGCGATAAGAAACGCCGGCGTAAAACCTGATTTGTTCAGACCCCAGTTTTTCGTTTAGGAACTTAATCAGCACATCCGCTTCTTCCGTACTGATATGCCCTGCCGAATGGTTCTTTATCTTATCGTCTTCTATACAAATCAGGTTACAGCGCATAGCCATCTCGCCCGGCTGCAAGGCGACTCCTATACTGGCAGCTTCCAGTACGCCGCGTCCTTCATATACTTTCGGCAAATCGTATCCCAATACGGATAAATTAGCCACTTCGCTTCCCGGATGAAACCCTTCGGGTACTGTATTCAATTGTCCCGCGACGCCCATTTCGGCCAATTTATCCATGTATGGCGTATGGGCATACTGCAAAGGGGTCATTCCTCCCAACATATCCACAGGTTCATCCGCCATGCCGTCGCCTAAAATTACAATACTTTTCATCGGATATTAGCTATCGAGATAATGTCGGCAAATACGCCGGCGGCCGTTACGTCTTCGCCGGCTCCGTATCCTTTGATAATCATGGGATAATCATTATACCGTTCGGTGGATATCATGATGATGTTGTTGCTTCCTTCCAATTCGTAGAAAGGGTGGTGGCGGTCTACTTCCTGCAAGCCTACTTCACATTCGCCCCTTTCCATTCTGGCAACTAAACGGATGTGCTTCTTTTCAGCTTCCACGCGTTTACGCATCGATTCAAATTCGGCGTCCAGTTCTTTGATGTTTTTCCAGAAGTCGTCTAAAGAACCTTCAAAATATTTTTCCGGGATAAACAGGTTTACTTTTACATCCTTTTGTTCTATCTTATAACCGGCTTCACGGGCAAGGATAACCAATTTGCGAATAACATCCTTGCCGCTCAAATCAATACGGGGGTCGGGTTCGGCATAGTTGGCTTCTTTGGCCATTTGTATCGCCCGGCTGAAAGGAATATCTGCGCTCAGGGTATTGAAAATAAAATTAAGCGTGCCCGACAGTACAGCTTCCAGCCTTAATATATGGTCGCCACTGTTTATCAGGTCGTTCATTGTATTAATGATAGGAAGCCCGGCGCCTACGTTTGTTTCAAATAAGAACTTTACGTCCCGTTGGCGGGCTGTATCTTTCAGGTTTGTATAATTGTTGTAAGAAGATGACGCCGCCATTTTATTAGCCGCTACTACGGAGATATTATTCTTCAACAGTTCGGAATATATTTCGGCTATTTCGGGACTGGCCGTGCAATCGACGAATACGGAATTGAAAATATTCATTTTCAGTATCTCGTCGCACAGATGCCGGGGCGAACTGTCTTCCCCTTTTTCTTTCAACTCCCGGATGCAGGTATCCAGGTTCAACCCTTGCCGGGTAAGAAGTAATTTCTTTGAATTAGCGATACCTACCACCCGCAGTTTAAGGCTATTCTGTTCCATCAACGTAGCCTGTTGGTTGCGGATTTGTTCCAATAACTTTTTACCTACCGTACCAACCCCTACAAGAAAGAGGTTTAACACTTTATATTCCGATAGAAAAAACGAATCGTGAATAGAGTTTAACGCTTTTCGTAAATATTCATGCTTGATAACGAACGATATATTCGTTTCCGAAGCGCCTTGCGCGCAAGCTATCACACTGATACCGGCCCGGCCCAACGTGCCGAATAGCTTTCCTGCAATACCCGGCGTCCGTTTCATATTTTCGCCTACAATCGCTACGGTAGCCAGGTCTTTTTCGGCTGTAATATCATCTATTTCACCCTGTGCGCGTTCAATGGCAAACGCTTCATTCAATACGGCTACCGATAAATCTGCGTCGGCATTGCGGACGGCGAAAGTCGTATTGTTTTCCGAACTTGCCTGGGATACCATAAACACGCTGATACCATTCTTTGCCAATGTTTTGAATATACGGTAATTGACTCCGATAATGCCTACCATGCCCAAGCCTTGTACGGTGATAAGACAGGTGTCGTTAATAGAAGAAATCCCTTTAATGATCGATTTGGCTTCTCCGTTACTGCGCTCTTTGGAGATGTAGGTTCCGGGAGCTTCCGGATTGAAGGTGTTTCGTATAAGAATAGGTATATTTTTATGATAAACAGGATAAATGGTGGGCGGATAAATTACTTTCGCTCCGAAATTACACAGCTCCATAGCCTCGGTAAAGCTAAGCCTGTCTATTACATAAGCCGAACTGATAACGCGCGGGTCGGCTGTCATAAAACCGTCTACGTCCGTCCATATTTCCAATATCGAGGCGTCGAGCGCTGTTGCCATAATAGCCGCCGTATAATCCGAACCTCCGCGCCCCAGGTTGGTCACCTCTCCGTTTTCTTTGCTTGAAGAGATAAATCCCGGTATTAAAGAGACGTCAGGCAGCGGGGTAAACGTTTCTTTTATCAATTCATTCGTCAAATCAAAGTCCACCATATGTTTGTTGAACTGCTTGACCGTTTTGATAAATTTGCGGGAATCGAATAACTGGGCGTCTTTAATAACATTCGATATAATGAGGGAAGAGATACGTTCGCCATAACTGACAATCGCATCAGACGTTTTAGGCGACAGGTCATTAATAAGATAGATACCTTTATATATATTGGACAGTTCGTCGAGTAAACGCATCACCTGCTTTTGCACTTCCGTTCGCAAGGTATCGGGGATAACGCCTTCTATTATATCCAGGTGGCGGGAGATTACTTCGGATAATTCTTTTTCGTAAGCCGCATCGCCTTTTGAGGCCATGACAGAGGTGTTAATCAATTTATCGGTTATTCCGCCCAACGCTGAAACGATTACTGCTACAGGCTCTTCAATAGCCTCTACTATTTTTTTTACGTTTAAAATGCTTTCTACAGAACCTACGGACGTTCCGCCGAATTTCAATACTTTCATCGTATTTGTTTTAAAATGTATGTCATTTGATAAAGAACCGGAAATACCGGGATAAGAAAAAGAGATGCAATATCAGGAAATTGCTACAACGCAGGGCGTGGCCTCCGCTATTGTTTATTTGTAGATGCTAACCCCCCAAGGGGTCATTGTTAATGCCCACGTATAATATGTAAATACTGCATTAATCATAAAGTTCGTTCTTTTTTTTTGGTTTATTTTTATTACGGCACAATATTACACATTATTTATTAAAACGGCAAAAAACAGGTCATTTTCTTTATCAACCGACCGACCATTCTTTCATTTCATACATGTCTTTATACTCTTCCCAGTCGGGGTCTGCTTCCGTATAAATGGAGACAGGCAATAATTCAAACGGCGCTAATATGTCGTTCAGTCGCTCGCCGAAAACACGTACCGTACGGGTATAAAACACCCATATTTTTTCTCCTCCCCCGGTATAGACGGCAGTCAGTATGGATAGTTTGTCTTTTTCCATAGCTTTCCGAAGCGTTTCCTGCACCACTTCCATTCGTTCTGCGTCGTTCCCGGAAGGCATACCTTTATCGCACGGCTCATATTTCCAGGTTATTTCAACCCGTTCCTTAAATTTGCCCGAGTGGATAAATTCGGCAAGCGAATCACGTCCCACCACAGTAACCAAGTCGCCCGCCCCATTGTCGGACAAAGCTGTAAACCATTCATTACTTAATTTCATATTCCTTCCATTGATGATTGTCAAATATACATGATAAAACCGGATTATCACACAGATACATAAAAATGTGAAAGTTAGTTTTTGTTGATATCCGTCAGGTCTTATTTTCATATCGTGCGATTTATTGAACTATAAACTGCAATGATATGAAAGTATGCGGACTTGACGTGCACAAAGATAACCAAAACTAACTGATTTTACCCAATCATAGTTGAACGGTTTCTCATTTGGTACAGGTGTATGTTATCTTTGTTTGCATAAACAGACAGCAGCATGCAGCGTAGTCGAAGAATCAATAGCGGCTTGTTCCCTGTAAGATAACCTGACTTCCAATCCATAGAGAGGTGTTTATTTCTTCAAAAAAAAATCATTATATACTCTTCAGTAAACCACTATAATGTCTTCGACAAACCATTATAATGGTTTTACCAAAGCGCTATAATGGTTT
>JAITRG010000240.1 GCA_031288515.1 Tannerellaceae bacterium | reverse complement strand
GGTGGTGCATGCGCAAAGCGTGGATGTTTGTTCCGATGCGCTGCCCTACACGATAGCCAGTACGGTGGATGCTTCCGGTGCTTCTACTTACCAGTGGTTGGAAAATGGGCAAATTATTTCTAATGCTTCGGCGCCTGCCTACGTTGTGCCGAGCGGTAAAGCGGCAGGACAGTACACGTATATTCGCCAGGCGAAGTCGGCGGATTGTAGCGAGTGGCAGTCGTCGAATGAATTTGTAGTAACGGTATTTAATTGTTCGTTTTCTGCCGGTACGGAAACAGGCGCTACGGCTACTTTTGTTGACCCGCGTGACGGAAAAAGATACAAGACGGTGGTAATGCCTGATAATAAGACATGGTTTGCACAGAACTTGAATTACACGAAAGGTTTGGTGTATAATGCTTATTCTTATGAGGCGAATGGCAAGCAGTTTACTTCGTTAGATAATGGCATTCCTGCGATCGGGTCATATTGGTGTCCGCCGGTGGTTGGCTCTGTTGCCTCAGGCAGTGAGGCTGACTGCCACACGTATGGCGCTTTATACACGTGGGAGACGGCAATGATGCTGGATGGGAAATATGCGGATGAAACGAAAATGAGCAGTGTATGGGATGAGTCATGGGTTTCGAACAATTATTTTTCTGATGGTCCGGCGAGTGCGAGTAATAATGCGAACAGAAATAACGCGCGTGGTGGCCGAGGTATTTGTCCGACGGGTTGGCATGTTCCCACCGCTTATGAATGGGCAAATTTATTGGATAAAGTCGAAGGGAATGCAGTTTTTACCAGTCAGACATATGGTGGTTGGTTTGGTGCAAATGCCGGGAAAAGGTTAAAATCAAATCTGGTTACTGATCCTAGCCTAGGATCTCCCAATGCCGGCTCTTGGGCGGACCATGCCAATCGAGGTGATGACTCGTATCAGTTTAGCATAATACCGAACAATTGGCGCTTAGCCGAAACAGCTGCCTTTATAGGACTGTCAAACGTGTCTGCAATGCTGCTAGCTGCTACATTGCAAAGCGCCGTAGCTAATCGGGGATATAATTTCTCGTGGGAAAATGCATCGTTGTGCTACTGCTGGTACTACCGGTCAGAAAGCTATAATGTGCGCTGCCTAAGTGATAAATAGTACATCTGCCCTTTGTAAAACTACTGTCAAAATTCATAATACGGGTTGCGGCGTGGCAATAACGAAAGGGGGCTGTCAGACAATTACGAAAAAATGAAAACAACACAATAAATAAATTGGATTGAGAAAAGGGGGGATGTCCGACCACCCGGGCATTCCCGACCTTCTGGGTGCCACACTTGGCAGGCGGCAATGGGTTTACGGAAATATTATTTGCACCTGCCAACGCACGTGGCAGCCGGTGGGCGCTAACGCGGCGCGGGGCTTTTCAGCCCTGCGCTTTTTTTGTAATAAAAAAGTTGTTTTTTTGTAATAAAGATATTATTATATTTGCATTTAAAACACAACCTTTTCCTAAACGCCCATGAATACTAATGAAAAACTCCTTACTGCAAAAATAAGAGCGGGAGACACGAATGCATTCAAAGAATTGGTTTATCTATATAGCTCTCGGCTATGTAATTGGGCATATAAAATTACAAAAAATAAGTATGCCGCCGAAGATATAGTACAGGATCTCTTTATACAATATTGGGAAAAAAGAGAGAAACTTGAATTCAATCCTTCTTTTCTTTCGTATGCATACAAGTCTGTATATAATGCTTCACTCAATTATTTGAGAAATAATAGGAAATATATCTATGGCTATAATATTATACTTTCTGGTTTAAGTGAAGAGGAAACTAATAGTGAGGAGTCTCAGGAATTACAACGATTATTGCTTAAAGCGATAGATAAATTGCCAGAGCGTTGTAAAAAAATATTCGTAATGGTAACTCTCGAAAAAAAGAAATATGTAGAAGTAGCCAGTCTGCTTGGTATATCTGTCAATACTGTAAAAGTACAAGTTTCTAAAGCCTACAGGGTTCTTCGGGGGAAAAAAGTTTTCCAACACTCTGATAACCAGTTTTAATGATATTTTCTTCGTATTTTTTGGAAAAAAGATGAAAAAAGAATAATACTTTTTTTGTCTGGTTGTGTTATGTCTATGAAAAACCTATGCACAAGTATGCTGAAGATAATAAAAAATGACTATGAAAAATGGGGATTGCTTCTTAGGGTGTTGACCGAAGAATTGCCCGAAGATAGTGTTGAATTCCAGACTTGGTTGGCAGAGAGCCAAGAGCATAGAGAACTTTATCTTTCGTTGCAAGACCCTAATGGCAAAGATGCACGACTGTTTGATAAAGATGAGATGTACAGGAAAATATCAGAAAAAACTTCTTTTACCACAAAAGAAAACAATAAGCCAGTTATATTAAAGTTCAATATGCCGAATTGGTTAAAATATGCATCTATTTTTATATTCTTTGCAATACCTGCATCCATTTTATTATGGATGAACAAACCAGACAAACTTCAGCGTGAGCCCACATATCAATCAAGTGTAATAGAACCAGGTAGTAAAAAGGCGAAACTTACTATGGCCGATGGTCGTACGCTTGATTTAGCCAATAAACTCAATATTGAAAATGGAGATGGAACTCATATTATAAATGAACCGGAACAGGGCTTGAGTTATGAAAAAGTAAATAGAAGCAATCATTTTGAATACCACACGCTGGAAGTGCCAAATGGAGGGGAGTATGAATTAAAATTAAGTGATGGCACAAGAGTCTATCTCAATTCGGGAAGCCGTATAATTTATCCATCTTCTTTCGTAGGAAAAGAGCGGAGCGTAAAATTGACAGGTGAGGCTTACTTTGAAGTTACTAAAGATATCCACCCATTTATAGTACACACCAATAATATGAATGTAAAAGTACTTGGCACTTCTTTCAATATTTGTACATATGAAGAAGATTCACAGGTAAATGCGACTTTGGTTAGTGGAAAAGTGGAGGTCTATACATTACACGATGACTCGGTTTATAGCCTCACTCCGGGATATAATCTTAATTATAAAAAAGAAACCGGGAAAGTGAGTACACAGAAAGTCGAAACGAGCCTGTATATTGCTTGGACCAGAGGCGAATTCATCTTCAATAATCAGAATTTAGAAGATATTCTCACTCAATTGTCACGCTGGTACGATTTCCAGATAGAATATACCGATCAATCTATGCGAAAATTGAGATTTACAGGAAGTGCGGAAAAAAAACGTCCGATAAACTACTTACTGAAACAAATAGAAACAGTCACTAACATAAAATTTAGAGAAGATGGGAAGAAAATAACAATTTACAGATAAGAAACAGTCAGTAGACCGGAAGCCTGCTGACTGTATTTAAAAAAACGAACTGTTTTTCTGATTGTTCCCCAACAAATCGTAAAACAAAACAATTCATTCTTAAAAACCTCCAAAGTTATGAAAAAAAAGAAAGCGAAACCACAAAAAGTTACGCAAAATTCATGCAAAAATCTATTACGCACCATGAGATTATTCTTTCTGTGCTTGATTCTTGGCATTAATTGCATTTTTGCGAGTGAGAGCTATACGCAGATTGCATACCTTAATCTCAATATGAAAAATGCCAGGTTGGAAAATGTATTCGAAGAAATTCGGAAGCAGAGCGAATTTGTGTTCTTTTACAACAACGATCAAGTTGATGTAAAGAAAGAAGTAAGCATCAATGTAAATAATGCAAAGATTACGGATGTGCTGGACTATATTCTTAAAGAAGAGTATATCTACACAATTGAAGATAGATATATATTGATAAAGAAAAAAAATGAAACTGCCGTTAAAACTGCTCCTGTTACCCAAGAAGAAGACACTACTCCTCCAGAAAAAAAGATAAGAGGAATAGTTACCGATAAAGACGGGACTCCGCTTATCGGAGTGAACATACAAGTTGTAGGGGAAAATACAAGAACAATATCTGACCTGGATGGGAAATATACAATATCAGTTCCCCATGAAGAAACAAAACTCCGCTATTCTTACTTAGGACATAAGACTCTTGAAATGGTGGTGGGTGTCCGTTCACTTATAAATGTGATATTAGAAGAGAATCCCCATGATATGGACGAGATTATCGTGATTGGTTACGGGACTCAAAAAAAAGTAAATCTGACAGGCGCTGTTAACCAAATCTCCGGGGAAGAGTTTGAAGACCGTCCTGTGCCTCGACTTAGCCAGGCATTGCAGGGCGTTATTCCTAATTTAAATGTGACATTTGGGGGAGGGGTGCCCGGACAAGACGCTAGTATTAATATACGTGGTACTACTTCGATCAATGGAGGTGAACCTTATGTTCTGATAGATGGTATACCTGGGAATATTAATCGGCTGTCATCGCATGAGGTAGAGTCTATAACCGTATTGAAAGATGCTGCTGCCGCTGCTATTTATGGCGCCCAAGCTGCTTGGGGCGTTGTATTAGTCACAACTAAAAGTGCGAAAGCAGGAAAAACATCTATCAGCTACAGTAACAATTTTGGATGGTCTACCCCTACGATAAATACTGATTTTATTACTACCGGATATGACTGGATGAAGCTTAATGATGCCTCTATTGCCCATGTGGGCGGATATTCACGCTATCCGGAATCCGACATGAACGAATTATACATCCGTCGCAATGATAAGACTGAACATCCTGATAGGCCATGGGTTACTATACAGAATCGCGACGGCCGCGACCGCTATGTTTATTATGGTAATTACGACTGGTGGAATATAATGTTCCATGAATGGCAGCCTTCAGTAAACCATAGTATAAGTTTCTCCGGAGGAAATGACAAGATTAACTATGTGCTGAGCGGCAGTTATAATAGTAAAGACGGTATTATGAAAATAAACAGAGATAAGTATAAAGGATATAATATGCGCAATAAAATAAGCGCCAGAATATTGCCCTGGATGAAAATTACCAATAATACCAACTTTTATCATCAGAGATACGATTATACAGGCCGTAGCGGAGGAGGTAATGCAAATTTCTCGTCCATCAATGTACATGCCTCTCCGGCTTATGCACCTATAAATCCAGATGGCACAGCAACATATTTCTCGGGATTTAATAATTATACCATAGGAGATGGCTTATATGCCATATTAATAGATGGCAATACAAAAGGACAAAATACAAAATATGAGTTCCGCACAACTACGGAGGTAGTCTTTGACCTAGCAAAAGGCTTGACCGCAACTGCAAATTACAGCTATAACTTATACACTGACCCTAGTTTTTATCGCCAATATCCGGCAACGTATTCACTATATCCGGGCGTAGTTGAAATTGTTCCGAAAGCTAATGTAAACCACCTGTCCGAATCTCAGAATTTTAATCATATTCATGTTATTAATGCTTTTGCTACTTATGAGAAATCATTTAATGTCTCTCATAATTTTAAGGTGATAGCCGGATTTAACCAGGAATTACATCTTGCAAAAAAGATATCGGCAGGTCGCTACGACGTCCTATCCCCTGAGTTGAATGATCTTAATCTAGCAACAGGTGAAATGACCGTTGGAGGAGGGCAAAGCGAATTAGCATTAAGAGGCTTTTTTTATAGAATTAGTTATGATTATAAAGGGAAATATTTATTCGAGACCAATGGACGTTATGATGGAACATCCCGCTTTCCAAAAAATGACCGCTTTGGATTTTTTCCTTCTGTATCAGCAGGATGGCGTATCAGTGAGGAGGGATTTTTCGAACCATTGCGAAATGCTGCAATAGATAATCTGAAATTGAGAGTTTCTTATGGAACTTTGGGAAATCAAGCTACGAGCAGTCGTTATATGTATATCCCAAGTTTGTCAGGCGGAACTATGAACTATATACTCGACGGAGAAAAAGCAAAATATATCAATCAGCCGGGAACAGTTTCTGGAAGTCTGACTTGGGAAAAAATACGTTCATCAAATTTGGGCATCGACATAGGTGTATTTAATAACAGGCTCGGACTCAGTTTTGATATATATAAAAGGGAGACATTAGATATGCTTGCTCAGGCAGCCACATTACCTGCCGTATATGGAGCGACTGAGCCAAAACAAAACGTAGCTGACCTCGAAACAAAAGGATTCGAATTGTCTGTAAACTGGAGAGACGAGTTCATGCTGGCAGGCAAGAAGTTTAGCTACCGTGTCGGGGGATCGTTGTCTGATTACCAGTCAAAGATAACAAAGATGAACAATTCTACAGGTTTTACCTACGATTATTATGAAGGGAAAGATATAGGGGAAATCTGGGGATTCATAACTAATGGATATTTTAAAACAGAAGCTGAAGCCCTCACCTATCCGATAGACCAAAGCTATTTGAATGTTGTGCGTAACGATAATCATATAGGGCTATCAGCAGGAGATATCCGCTTTGAAGATTTGGACGGTGATGGCAAGATTACATCGGGAACAAATACTATTGATAATCCTGGAGACCAAAAAGTCATAGGAAACTCTACACCTCGCTATGCTTTCGGATTCAATATCGGAGCAGATTATGCAGGGTTTGATCTGTCTATATTCTTTCAGGGAATAGGAAAGTGTGACTGGTATCCAGGTAACGAGGCCGATCGTTTTTGGGGACCTTTTGGACGGCCATATTATAGTTTTATACCTAAAGATTTCGAAAGTAAACTCTGGACACCTGACAACCCCGATTCTTATTTTCCTCGCTTATTGACATACATTGCCTTGAATGCACGAAACGAGCTTCGCGCCACAAACAACAGATATCTGCAAGATTTAGCTTATATAAGGTTGAAGAACTTAACGATAGGTTATACCCTTCCAAAGAGATTGACTCAAAAGTTTAAAATAGATAAATGTCGGTTATATGTAAGCGGTGAAAATCTGCTGACATTTACTAAACTGGATACCGATTATATTGATCCCGAGCAAGCTATTGCCAATGCGAACGCAAGGGTATATCCATTCAGTATAACATATTCATTTGGGGTAAATATCACATTTTAAATCAAACAAAATAAGATATGAAAACAAAAATATATATAGGATTATTTGCTGCTTGTATGGTTTGGGTGGCCTGCGACGACAGTTTTCTGGAAAGGTATCCTTTGGATTCGATGGCTCCTGAAACTTATTTCCTGTCGGAAGACGAGTTTAAGTTCTATTCTAACGGGTTCTATAACAATTTACCTACAGCAGTTGGCATATACGGAGAAACAGCTGATAATATAGCCAATTACACATTGGCCGAGGATGTCAGCGGAACACGGCAACCCCGGGGAACTGATGCTGGATGGACATGGGAAGAACTCCGTAGGATAAATTTCCTAATAGCACATTCAAACAATTGTTCCGATAACAATGTAAGATTGAAATATGAGGCTCTTGCCCGTTTTTTTAGAGCATGGTTCTATTTTGATAAACTCAAGCGGTTTGGAGAAGTGCCTTGGTACAATGAAGTAATAGAAAATGACGATTATGATAATTTGATGAAGCCCCGCACATCACGGGTTGTCCTTGTTGATTCGATCTTACAAGATATTAATATTGCAATAAAAAACATTGATAAAACAAAAAGCGTCGAACGGATAAATATTTACACAGCCTTAGCCCTAAAATCCAGAGTTTGCCTCTATGAAGGAACTTTCAGAAAATACCATACAGAGTTTGCTTTGCCCGATGCTGATTTTTTTCTTCAAGAATGTGTGTCGGCAAGCGACAGTTTAATGAAAGAAGGTGGTTATAAAATTTATAATAAAACAACAGGGCCTTCGGGCAAATCTTATCAGGACTTGTTTGCCTCAATGGATTCTGATGCGGAAGAAATCATTCTAACCAGAAGATATAGTTCTTCCTTACAAGTGTATCACAATCTCAATTTTTATCTGTTAGCTTCTACGCAAGGAAAACCCGGAATGGAGAAAAAGCTGGTAAATTCATACCTGATGCGTAACGGAGACCGTTTTACAGATAAAGAAAATTATGAAACGATGGTGTTTATCGATGAAGTGAAAGACAGGGATCCCCGCTTGGAGCAGACAATAAGAGTTCCGGGATATACGCGAATAGGGCAAACCGTGAAATTATCTCCCGACTTCAATGCAACAGTAACTGGTTATCAACTCATTAAATTTCTTACTACCTCCCAGTATGATGCGAGCAGCAACGCCTGCAACGATATTCCGATCATGCGCTATGCCGAAATTTTATTGAATTATGCTGAGGCTAAAGCCGAACTGGGAATATTACAGCAGGAAGACTTGGATAAGTCGATAAAACCTATAAGGGATCGCGTAGGAATGCCGAATATAAATAAAGACGCAGCAAATGCGAATCCTGACCCATATCTGGCACTACAATACAGAAATGTATCAGGAGCTAACAAAGGCGTGATTCTGGAAATAAGAAGAGAACGCCGGATAGAAATGGTGATGGAAAACTTCCGTTGGGACGATCTCATGCGATGGAAAGAAGGGCATCTTATGGTAGCACCATTCCGTGGTATGTACTTTCCGGGAGCAGGAGAATATAATCTGGATAATAACGGCGCAATAGATATCATAGTATATGAAGGTACAAAGCCTGAAACGAATACATATTGCATGCCTGTAAACCAATTATCGGAAAATACGAAAGGGTATGTCGAAGTTCATAAAGGCATACAAAAGACCTTTAACGAAAATCGTGATTATTTCTGGCCTATTCCGATAGAACAACGGAAACTGAATCCTAATTTGACTCAAAATCCGGGTTGGGACGACGGTTTGGGGTATTAGAGACATTAATTATGACTAAAAAAATATATATTCTTATATTGTTTCATCTATTAATCTTTTCCTTAAATGCCTCGGAGCCAATTATTCGAAGCAGTCAGGAATTTAATAAAGGAGAAATTGAATCTGTTATTAAGCGGATAATACCGGCTCATACTGACCGCTTTATAATAGAACGCATTGAAACTGAAGAGGGGAAAGATGTATTTGAGTTATACAGCCGGAATAACAAAATTGTCTTGGCAGGCAATATCGGTGTTTCAGTAACGAGTGCCCTGAACCATTATCTCAAATATTATTGTTACAAAGAGTATAGCTGGACAAATATGAATCCTGTTGTATTGAAGGAACTCCCGTCCGTTCCGGAAAAAGTGAGAAAAGTAAGCCCTCACAAATATCGTTATTATCTTAACTATGTAACTTTTAATTATACTGCGGCATGGTGGGATTGGGATAGATGGGAAAAAGAACTGGACTGGATGGCTCTTAAGGGTATAAATATGCCTTTAGCCGTAATGGGGCAAGACGCCGTATGGCAAAGAGTTTATCGTAGTTTGGGATTCTCTGACGAACAGATCAGCCCATTCCAGAGCGGAGTTGCATATTCCTCATGGAACTGGATGGGATGTTTCAACGAATGGCAAGGACCGTTACCCCAAAGTTGGATAGATAGCCACGAAGAATTGCAAAAAAAGATTCTAAGCAGAGCTCGTGCACTTGGAATGAAACCTATCTTGCCCGCTTTTACAGGACACGTAACGCCGCATTTTAAAGAAGTATTTCCAGATGCCGAGCTAAGACAAGTGAAATGGTCTGTTTTTCCAGAAGTTAATTTATTAGACCCTGCAGATCCTCTCTTTGTGAAAATAGGGGAAGCATTTATAAAAGAGCTCACAAAGACATTCGGAACAGATCATCTTTATTCGGTAGATACTTTTATCGAAATGACTCCTCCATCAAGTGATTCCACATTTCTGAACAATATGGTTGGAACGATCTATGAGTCTATGGCTAAAGCCGATCCTAAAGCAGTGTGGGTTATGCAGGGATGGATGTTTTATTTCAAGGAAAGATTTTGGCGGGACACACAACGAAAAGCCTTGTTAAATGCCGTAAAGGATGATCAATTGATAATGCTCGACCTTTGGTCGGACAATCGGCCGTTGTGGGAAAAATCGAATGCTTACGAAGGCAAGCCGTGGATATGGTGTATGATAAATAATTTTGGAGGAAATAATTCCCTATTTGGAAAAGTAGATGTTCTTGCCTCGGGACCAGCCACCGACCGGAAAAAACCCAATGCCGGCAATATGTGTGGTATAGGACTTGCTATGGAAGCTATTGAAAACAATGCTTCTATGTTTGAGATATTGTTGGAAAACACATGGACAGATCAGCCTATTGATGTTGATAATTGGATATCCAGATATGTAAAACGCAGATATGAGAGCGATAATGAAAATGCAAAAAAAGCATGGAATATACTTCGCAATACTGTTTATAATTATACCGGTGACCTTATATCATGCGGCCCTAGATCGGTTATTACCATAATGCCGACAATAGCAAAAATCTCTCAAAGAGTATCGGCTTATTCTTATTATCAGCCGAAGGATGTCATTCCGGCGTGGGAATATATGTTACTGGCATCAAAAGAGTTGAAAAACAATAATAGTTTTCAATACGACCTGCTCGATCTCACTCGTCAGATGCTTGCCAACTATTCCAATGAACTACAGGAAGATTATCGTCAGGCTTTCAATAAGAAAGATATTGAAAGCCATAGGTCAGTCAGAAAAGCTTTTCTTGAATTGATAGACGATATGGATATAGTGATGTCTGCCCGAACAGAATTTATGTTTGGGCCATGGGTGGAAGCTGCACGTGCATGGGGTACTAACGATGAAGAAAGAGATTTGTATGAAAGGAATGCCAAAAACTTATTAACCCTCTGGCATGGACCGGAATACAGAAACCTTGACGACTATGCATGTAGGCAATGGGCTGGACTTTTAGGCCAATATTATAAAATAAGATGGATTAGGTTCTTTGACTATATGGAAGAATGCCTGTTAAAAGATGAGAAACCAGACATGAATAGCTTTGCTGCAGAATTGCGTAAATGGCAATGGGAATGGATACATCGTCATACAGAACACGTTGTTGAACCTAAAGGAAATGCCGTAGAACTTTCTTTCCAAATGTATAATAAATATAAAGACTTGATGCATATATGAAGATTAGATTATTACTATTAATTTCCCTTTTACCGATGTTCGTTCTAAACTGTGGAAGAGACGACGATATCGATACAGGAAACGGAAATGAGAATGGAAGCGGAGAAGAAGAAGTTGATCCAAATGACAACCTGCCTGCATTGGAAACATTAAAAATAATGACTTATAATATCCACTCCTGCAATCCACCCTCAAGGCCCGGAGAAGCAGATGTAGATGCGATCGCTAAGGTTATAAAGGATGCCAATCCTGATATTGTATTTTTTCAGGAAGTTGATAAGAATACTGGAAGGAATGGAAACTACAACGACCAAGCCAATGAAATAGCCAAAAAAACGGGAATGAATGCACAATTTTTCTCTGCTAGAGCTCAAGGAAGTGGTTTTTACGGAATTGCAACCTTAACGAAGTATAAGATTGAAGAAGTAAAGACATATTTACTGCCTAAATATCCTGACCTTGAACAACGTGTTTTAGGCACAGCAGTGATTAAATTAACCGCTAAAGAGCGCATTTTGGCTGCCGTAATCCATCTGCAACATAATAGTCAGGAGAACAGGTTGGAACAAATCGCAGAAGTAGTGAAGATACTTAAAGACGAAAAACTGCCTGTGATATTAGGTGGAGACTTTAATGAAAAGACAACATCTGCCGATTTTTTTGAAATATTTGACAATGCTTTTGTCCGTACTTGTACAGGTTTTGATTGTCCGAATACATTTCCTGCAACAAATCCCAGTAGTATAATCGACTATTTGGCGTTCAAGCCGGAAACAGCTTTTACTGTCAGTTCCCATAATATAATAAATGAAACCTATGCGTCGGATCATTTACCTGTAGTATCTGTACTTACTTTTAGACGTTGATAATATTTATTCATTATAAAAAAATAAAGTCATGAAAAAGAATAATATAATTTATAGTTTGTTGATTTTGATATCAGCATTGTTCTTGTTCAATTGTTGCAGCGATAACGATGAAGTTGTTAGTTCTCCGGTTATTAATATCCCCGATGATAAAAAAGAAGTAAAAGGGGCTAATGAAGGAGATTTAATATCTGTACCATTCTCTGTGTCAACAGAAAATGGAATACGCAGAATAGCCTACTATTTCATTGTGAATACAGCAAATGAAACAAAAAACGAAGAACCAGTAATAATTGAAAACTATACAGAGGATTTCCCTAAAATGTACGAAGGGTCTATTGATTTTTCGATAAGGACAGAAATGAGCACATTGATACTTGTTGTTTTCAATAAAGAAAATCAAGCATCTGAGGTTCATATATCTCTGTCGGAATTGAAAGAATTGCCAGTATTTAGGTTTGACAAAGATTTAGACTATAAAGAGAAAGCTTTTCTTGGGAAAAATCTTAAAGTTAAGGGGAATGTAACCTCTGAATATGATATTAACTCCTTTACATACAGGGTGACGAACAATGGGGTTGCAAGTGCACCTGTAGATATACCTGTGATAGACAGACAAAACGTAGATTTCGACATCTCGATCATTGTAGAAGTAGGATTGGAAAATATACTTTTCGATGTAACCAATGTGCATGAGGGTAAAGTAGAAAGAAGGTTCCAGATACTTAATGTTCTTACAGATGATGATATTTCAATAGAAATTGCTGGAGGAATTACCGAATTGACAAGCTATATGGAAGACGAGGAAAATATTATAGAAGGAACCGTAGAGTCAGGTTCAAATATTATAGGATTGGCATATTCGGTAAAGAAAAATGGTGTCTTTGGTTCTCCGGTGGAAATTGATATCCCTGAAGATGTGATTGATCTTTATAATTTTACGATCACAGTTGTAGGAGAAGCAGGTACGGAGGCTGTTAAGATAATTGCTACAAACGAATCGGAATTAGTTGAAGAAATCATTATAGATGTGCCGTATGTAGATAGCCGCATCGTTTACATAGCTGATGTTGTTCTTACTACTGAAATTGGAGAAGGCAAATATAATTGGTTCTCTTGTTATCAGGCGCCTCATCGTTTCGATCAGATCACAGCTGCTCAGTATCCGGAGATGATGGACTTTGTAGCTGCTAAATATACGACCGGTGTACCATATCTTTTATCAGCAATGGTGTACACAGCCGGAGGAAATTATGCAACAGCAGTATCCCCATATATGGTTGGTTTTGATAAAATGACCTATTTGTTGGTGACGGCAAACAGGCCAGATGCTAAAAATGCATTTGATGCTATTGAGAAAACAAGTGACATGGAAGCATTATTCAAAAGCCAATCGTATTATGCAACAGCAGGACGCTATACAAGTGGCGCTCTGACTGCCGGCAACTATCATGTAATTGGTTGGGGTAATGGTTCGCAGCAAAATAAAGCCATTGGTATAATAAAACTTAAAGAAATCAATACTGTAGATGGCATCTCTACTGTCAAATTTGATATCAAGTTTGGAAAGCCAGACTATAGAACAATGTATAACGGAGCATCTATGATGCCTTATAACCCATAAAGCAAACCACAAAATATGTAATCATTATGAAAAAAACAAAAACAGTATTCTTCGCCCTATTTATTATTTTTTCGGTAAATAGCTACAGTCAGAACAATGAATTCAGCATATTATCTTATAATGTACATCATTGCAATCCTCCGTCTAAAGAAAATTTCATTGATATAGCGGCTATTGCAAAGGTAATTAATAGTGTGAAGCCCGACCTCGTCGCTTTACAGGAAATAGACGTCAATACCGAACGCTCTGGCAGCCACATCAATCAGGCAGAAGAACTCGGCCGCCAAACAGGAATGTATTCTTTTTTTGTGAAAACCATAGATTTTCAAGGAGGGGCGTATGGCATTGCGGTATTATCTAAATATCCCTTTATATCAACACGAGCGATAGAATTGCCTATGGAACATAATGCGGGTGGGGAGCCTCGCGCTGTTGCTTTTGTTGTTGTAGAGCCTGTTGAAGGGCACAAAATAGCGTTTGCTTCTACTCATTTCGATTTGGAGGAAGAAAACAAAAAATTACAGATTAATTCAATAATCGATTATGTACAAGATATAAACATTCCTGTTATATTGGCAGGCGATTTTAACGCCGAGCCCGACAGCTATGTGATTCAAGCACTGGATAAGGTATTTCAGCGGACTTGTATCCGTTGTCCTTTTACGATACCTGAAATAGAACCAAGCCACACTATTGATTATATATCATTCACGCCAAAAGGGAGTTTTGAGGTGGTGAAGCATGAAGTTATTAACGAAGATTATGCCTCAGATCATTTACCTGTTTTTGCTATCGTAAAAAAGAAGAGTAATGATGCCAAAAATGGTTGGTAAATTTTATTTCCAAATGCTTTTCATGGGATAAATTTCGAGGTTTTTCACCTCTATCGGATGGCTGCTCCAGAAGCGGAAGCCGGTTGTGTTAAGCGGCGTTCGTTCCATTGCATACGAAAAAGCGCCGCCATCGATAAACACTTCAATCGAAGTCAGGTCAATCAGAATGTCGGCGGTTAGCGCCATGCTGGTCATTTCCGGCGGGGAATAGAAATTGCCGTTGAGCCGGTTGAAGTTCAGGTCATAATTGATAATATCCTGTCCGTCGAGTTTCAGCCCTGCCGATGTGGCATGCGACAATTGGAACGTGGTTTTGATACGCAGGCTGCCGGCATTAGGGTAGGATTTCAGCAGTTCATTGGCCGCTTCTACGGATAGCAAACGCCGTTGTATGCCCTCTTCCTGCAGGTTGTCCACTTCTTTTACCGGATAACTGAACAGTCGTATGCCGTTGGGCGTAGTGCTGAGCGTCAGTTCGGTAGGTAAAAGCATCATCATGTTGAACGGCATACCGGGCTGTTGAATCCGTCCCCATCCGATTTGGATGCGGCGGCCGTCAGGCGTGTCGTTGAGCGTTTGTGCGGCATACAGTGCTCCGGAAGTGTAACAATATTTGCCCTGCTGCGGCGTAAATGTGTTTCCGTCGAATGCGCCAATCATGTACGAGGCGGAAGCGCCGTACAGTACCCAGCGGGTATCAACGGGATTGTTGTTTACCGGCAATTCAAACAAATCGGGACACTCCCAAAAGCCGGTTACATGGCTGCGGTATGTCCATCGGAGAAGATTGGGAGAGGTATAGATAGAATGTCCGTCGCATTCGTTGAGCACCATTACCCACTGCCCGGAAGCGGCATGCCGGAACACTTTGGGGTCGCGTGTGTCGTGCGTGTTCCATTCGCTGCCGGAGTCAATCACCGGATTGCCGCTATATTTCGCCCATGTGCGCCCTTTGTCGAGGCTGTAAGCAATGCATTGCACCTGTCCCGCCGGACTGGCGGCAGTATAAGCGGCAACCATCGGCGGTTGTCCGGTTGCGCCAAACCCCGACGTATTGTCGAAATCAACCACAGCCGACCCCGAAAACATCATCCCCAGCGTGTCGGGGTAAAGGGCGACAGGCAGCTCTTCCCAATGCACGAGGTCGCGGCTCACAGCATGCCCCCAATGCATGTTTTCCCATTCGCGTTCGTAGGGGTTATGCTGGTAGAACAAGTGGTATTCGCCGTCGTAATAAACCAATCCGTTAGGGTCGTTGTTCCAACCGCGCCGTGTCGTGAAATGAAATTGTGGCCGATGGCGTTCACGATACAAGCCGCTTTGCCCATTGATGGTATCGCCTTGATAGATTTCACGCAGCCCGCCGGCGTTGTCGCTATAGCGGATGGTAAGCGTTTGCCCCATAAATGGAGATATATCGCAGAAAGTCCAGTATTCGGGGTTTGCGGCAAGGCGGATGGCGAATGTACGCTCGGTTTTTCCATTGAGGAGAAATTGCATCTCACTCCGTTCCACCTGTTGCGATACCGGGAGATTCAAATATCGTTTTGTAACGGTAAGCGATAAGGAATCAACCGTGCCGGCCGATTGCCCGCCTTGATGCACACAGCTTGCGCAGAGAAACATTGCAAGAAATAAGCACACAATTTTCATAATATTTCTAATTTTTGGTTTTTAACTTTTTGCGGCTTGGTGCAGCGGCAGCAAGTGCGCAAGCAGCGTTTCCATTTCACCGAGCGGGAGCATGTTGGCGCCGTCTGATAACGCTTCGGCAGGGTGGGGGTGGGTTTCTAGGAATAAGCCGTCTATCCCCACAGCAACGCCGGCTTTAGCTAATGTTTCAATCAATGCGGGCTTACCGCCGGTTACGCCGCTCGACTGGTTGGGCTGCTG
>JAITRG010000189.1 GCA_031288515.1 Tannerellaceae bacterium | reverse complement strand
TTTTTAGTCTTCTCAATGCTTCATCAGAGTCTTCTCAATGGTTTACCAAAAGCATTGCAATGACGTTCCAAAGTCATCGTAATGGTTTGGAAAAGAGGATGCAATTATTTTTTCCTTTTTTTACCGGCCCTGTAATTTTTTTCTGAAAGAAGGCTGAACGGTCTTCTTTCAGCCATAGCCGTTCATACGCAAGCGCTTATAAACCGGCTGGAAGCTGAAAGATAGCGCCAGGCAAGCCTGTGTAACAGGGTAATGACATGGGCCTGAAGAGGGGGATGGGGGCTTTACGCTTTTGATGAGAAAGTATTAATTCCCCCTATGAACTGGTGAAAGGAATTTACTTCAGGCGGTTGGATTAACGATACGGATACCCTCTTTTTCCAGGGTAATTAATTGCTGTTTGTATAAAGAGCCGATAGCTTGCTTGAATGTTTTTTTACTGCAACGGAAGAGGGCGTAAATTTCTTCCGGTTCGCTTTTGTCATGAATGGATAAAAAGCCGTTATGGATGCGTAACGATTCCAGGATTGTAGCGGCAACTCCCTCTACTTTCCCGTATCCCAGAGGCGTGAGGCTGACGTCTATTTTTTCGTCTTCGCGTACCTCTTCTATATATCCGGTTACATGTTCTCCTT
The DNA here is from genome assembly GCA_031288515.1 of Tannerellaceae bacterium. Classification (GTDB taxonomy): domain Bacteria; phylum Bacteroidota; class Bacteroidia; order Bacteroidales; family Tannerellaceae; genus DFXE01. The sequence goes on along the minus strand of JAITRG010000189.1, from coordinate 18,655 downwards.
TTTCGAGCTGCCGGAATACGTCTTTACGGTAAAGAAGCCCCCAATGCAGATTGTTGACAATCACTTTATAACCCAAGTCCGTTTCGTCGGCCACCAGTAAATCCACCTGTTGATTGAAGCTATAGGCAGGGAACGTATTGTCGAGAAATTTTTCAATGCGGGCGGACGCTACAATACGCCCGGAAATCTTGTCGAGATGGACATATACCAGGTACCGCCGGCCTTCCTGCATGGGCGCTTTCTGTTCTCTGAACGGGACAAGCAGGTCTTTCATCAGCCCCCACTCCAGAAAAGCGCCCGTTTCATTAACCGACTTTACTTCCATAAACTTAAATTCGCCTACTGTGGCAAGCGGATGCGCTGTCGTAGCGATCAGCCGCCCTTCATTATCATGATAGATAAAGACTTCTACTTCATCGCCCGGTTTCACGTTTTTAGGGACATAGCGCGCCGGCAGGAGTATCTCCCTGCCGTCTCCCCCATCTAAATAAACCCCAAAATCGAGGTCTTTAACAATCTTCAATGTATTAAACCTGCCTGTTTCCATATTGTACCCGTTTATAAATGCAAAGGTATGGGATTAATCTATATTTTTGATTCGGAACGCAGCAATATATTAATTAAAACATCGTTATAGCTGTAACAATAAGGCCGGAGAGCAATCGGGCTTTGCTGCGAATTAAATAAAATCATATCTTTGCACCCATTTTGAAACAGTTTGTTATGAATAGTAAACTTATATCGACGCTTTTGCTAACATTCTTATTATCCTGTTCTACACCTAAAGACGTACTTTATTTTCAAGGGCTTGATAATCTTACGCACGAACAGCTTACGCAATTAAACCAAACCTATTCGTCGCGAATAGTCGCCAATGATATTTTAGCCATCTCCGTTTCATTCTGGGACGCAACGGCCATCCTTCCTTTTAATCCTCCTTCCATAAACAGGCTGACGCCGGGAATAGCCGAAGTAACCCCGACAGAATATATGCCTTCTTATTTAGTAGATACAGACGGCTCCATCACCTTCCCCGTAGTAGGGAAAGTACAGGCTGCCGGATTATCCAAACAGGAATTGATAGACAGTCTGAAAGGAAAAATAGCCCGTTATATCGAAGGCGACGTATCGATAACGGTCAGCATCGTAAACTATAAGGTAACATTAATGGGCGAAGTAGTCCGCCCGGGCGCGCTAAGCATCCGGAATGAAAAATTGTCTATTATTGATGCAATCGGGCAATGCGGCGACCTTACCATCAATGGAAACCGTAAAAATATACTGATAATCCGCGATAATAACGGCGTAAAAGAGTTTGGAAGAGTTGATCTGACCGACCCGGCCATATTCGCCTCTCCTTATTACTATTTAAGACAAAACGATATGATTTACATAGAGCCCAATAAGGCTAAACAAAAAAATGCCCGCTATAGCCAGGGGCAGCAATTTACGATCTCTATTTTTTCCGCAGTCATAAGCGCTTTAAGTTTAATCGGTACCATTGTTATTGCAGCTACCAAATAAGAATAATCAAAGATGGATATAAAAGATAACGAAACGATAAGCCTGAAATCTATTTTAGTGAACTACCTGCTCCACTGGAAATTAATTCTGGCAGTTGGCTTTATTGCTGTGATATTAGCCGTTTTTTACCTGATCTTCTACCCCAAAACATACGAAACGATGGCGCGGGTGCAGATACAGGACGAGAATAATCCGCTTTCTTCCGGCGGCCTGGCGCTTGGCGACGCCGCAGGGATTATGAAATCATTCGGCCTGGGAGGGATTTCGTCCGGAGGCATTGTAATTGATGATGAAATTGCAAGGTTCACCTCAAACCATATGCTGAGCGAAATGATTTACAAACTCGGATTATACGCCGAATATACCAGTCCCTGTTCTTTTTACCGGCTTTATGAAAAAAAACCGTTGACCGTAACGGCTGATTCGGCCATTATCTACCAACTGGAATATGAAATAGAATTCAAGGTAGTTTCCTCTGCCGGTAGAATTGACGTCAAAGCAATGGTAGAGTCTGACGACGACCGGAAAGAGTCCTTCCAATTCGCCTCTCTGCCCGCCACAGTAAAGATGAAAGAAGGAGAATTTGTATTCGACCACACCCTTTTGGGACAAAGCGCTCCCGATTATACGTTAAATATAACTGTCCGCCCGCTAACATCCGTCTCCGATGAATTGGTCAACGAATTTACCATTGAAGAAATATCGAAAACGTCAAACGTAATCGAATTCATCACAACAGACTATGAAAAGCGGCGCAGTAAAGATATGTTCAATACGCTTATCGCTCTATACAATGAGCGGTCGCAGGATTACAAGAACGAATTGGCCTTACACTCGATAGCATTTCTGAACGCACGCATCGACAGCGTGACGAATGAATTATTCGTTATTGAAAAAGAAATAGAAGATTATAAGGCAAAAAACAAGATCACCATGGTAGAATCTGACGTTCAATATTATGTTGAATATCTGAGGGACCTGCAAACGAGAATGATAGAAGCCGAAGCGCAGTCGCACACGATTAAACTGATGGACTCTTTTGTAAAAGATAACGTAAACCGGTATAAAATAATTCCTTCCCTGCTATCAACCGGGCAGGAGTCTGAAACAAATCCATTTTCGCTCTATAATCAAGCCTTACTCGAACGGGAACGCCTTATCAGAAATTCCGGAGAAGATAATCCGCTACTTCCATCTCTGAACGCACAGATTGATAAACTGCGCGAGGGGGTTTTCCAAATGATCAATAATGCCCACCAAAGTATCCAGTTAGTTATAAACGAATTGAAAGAGAAAGAACAAAGTTTGTTCAATCGAATGGGAGAAATACCCCGGCAAGAACGTATTTATGTTGATTATAAAAGGAACCAGGAGATACTCCAGGGGATGTACCTTATCCTGCTTCAAAAAAGAGAAGAGATTGTTTTGTCGATTGCACAGACGAAAGAGAAAGCAAAAATCATCGATCCGGCATTTAATATGCCAAGGCCTATAGCTCCCAGAAAGCTATATGCAGCTATCGGGATTGTATTTTTCACGTTATTGATTACTGTGGGGTGGATTTATGGAAAAAAACAACTGACCGACTTAATTGAAGAATTTCAAAAGGCGAATAAATGATATTAGCAAAAATATCTGATTTGCTGAAAAAACCAATGACCCGGAATTTTGGGGCGTTAGTTCTGTTACAAGGCGTAAACTACCTGCTGCCATTATTATCCTTTCCATTCCTTGTCCGCGTATTAGGCGTCGAACGGTGGGGGCTGGTTTCTTTCGGATATACATTCATACAGTATTTCGTTCTTTTCTCCGACTTCGGTTTCAACCTGTCGGCTACAAAATATATATCTATCCACAGGGATGATGAAGAACGGATAAACAGGTATCTGAACAGCGCCTTTATCTGCAGGATATTTTTAGGACTCCTCGGCTTCATTCTTTTGCTTATACTCATCTCTACTATCGGCCGTTTCAGACAAGACGCCGCTTTTTATCTAATGTACTTTGGGATAGTAGCAGGCAATATCATGTTCCCCATGTGGTTTTTCCAGGGAATGGAAAAGATGAAGTATATTACAATATTTAATGCTGTGGCAAAACTGATTAGCTTTATCCCTTTCTTTATTTTTATCCGTAAACCCGATGATTATATTTTAGTGCCTCTGTTTTATACTACCGGTTATGTTTTTGCCGGCCTGATCAGTATATATATTATCTATTTCAAAGAAAGGATGAAGTGGTTTTTTCCTACTTTAGCCGAAATCAAATTCGCATTTAGAGACAGTTCAACTTATTTCCTCTCACGCATATCCGTTTCAATATTCACGTATAGCAATGTGTTTGTTTTAAAACTGGTTTGCGGCAACACAGCCGTTGGTTACTATTCTGCGGCAGAGAAATTATATCAGGCGTACAACCAACTGTTAACTCCGTTTACCGGCGTTTTATTTCCACATATGGCAAAAACCCGGGATATACATTTTTTCAAGAAGATATTCAAACGCATTACATCAATCAATATTTTCTTACTTATCGGCCTGTTACTGGCTTCTTACTGGATTATCCAGGTTATATACGGGCAGGCGGCGCAGGCGGGTAGCTTAACTGTATTCCGGATTTTATTGTTCGGCTGTTTCTTTACCATTCCCTCTATACTTCTCGGTTATCCGTTTTTAGCCGCCATCGGCTATTTTTCTTATACGAATTGGACTGTTTTTATTGTTTCGCTGTTCCATCTGCTCGGATTAACCCTATTATTCTTTTCAGGATATCTAACAATAAATACGGTTGCTGCTCTGGTAATATTGGCCGAACTGCTTCTATTTACATTCCGGGCGAGGGCCATTGTACATTATAAATTATTTGAACGATGAACAAAGTAGATTATAATAACTTATTCCCGGACAATCGCCACGAAGGCGAAACCGTCTTGCGCCAGGCCCAACTCGTATTGCTGCGCATGTTCAGGATAATCGATTATATATGCCGCAAGCATGGTATCAACTATTGGATGTGTTCCGGCACCTTATTAGGCGCCGTCCGGCATAAAGGTTTTATTCCCTGGGATGACGACCTCGACATTTGTATGCTGCGCGAAGACTACGAGAAGTTTATAGCGGTTGCCGTTAGAGAATTCCCGGCGGATATGATTCTGCAAACACGCGAAGTAGACCCAAGTTATACTTACCTGCCTCTACCTTGCAAAGTAAGAGATAAAAAAAGCTTGATTCTTTCGCCGGGTTTTGAAGACGACAAAAGTGAGAAAGGATTGTTTATCGATATTTTTCCTGCCGACCGGTACCACACTGATAAATGGAATTTCTTTCTCGAACGAACCGTCAAAACCTATAATAAATTTATCTGCAAATGTCTGGAAGCAGCCAACTATAAGCATTTATCCTCTGAAAAGAAAATACTTGCTTCCTTTCACCCTGTATTCAAGTTTTTACTGCAAAAGTATCTTGGATTAGCCCGTAAACTAATTGACAGAAACCGTAATCTGGGGAATGACTGCTATATCGGCCACGGTTTCGACACCTTGTGGAAGCGTTTTTTCAGCTATGATGATATGATGCCTTTGATAGAATTGGAATTTGAAGGTAACTTATTTTTCGCGCCACATTCCCCGGATGTATACTTAACTACATTATATGGCAAAAACTATATGACCCCTCCGTCCGAAGCAAAACGGCAAGCGGCCCAACATGCTTATACAATAAAACCTATTATGCAGGATGTCGTTTGATTTTGATGAGAAATAACGGTTATGAACCGGTTAAAGAGAAATACGCTTGGGAAAAAGTATTGGAAATGACGCCGCATTAGCGCATAAAGCGTACCTTAGCGCCGGTAATTACAATTATACAAAAGAGCGTTTTGATATTTTAGAGAATGATTAAAGAAAGGTATCTTATAACAGGAGGTTCTGGATTTATTGGAACAAACCTTATAAATTCTATGATAGACGACAACAGCATAGAACTTCTAAGTATTGATATTTCAGAACCTAAGATAGAAACGCATAAAAAGCGCTGGAAGCAAATTAGCCTAACCGATCTGAATAATCTGGAAGAAGTAATCGGCAAATTTTCTCCAACGATTGTCATTCATTTAGGTGCAAGGACGGATCTTGATGGAAAAACATTGAATGACTATAATGCGAATATAGAGGGCGTCCGGAACCTTCTAAAGATACTAAATAAGGTTCAGGGATTAAAAAGAGCTATATTTGCATCCTCAATGTATGTGTGTAAGCCCGGATATATTCCCAAAGATTTTGAAGACTATTGCCCTCACACTATATATGGAGAAAGTAAGGTTTTGACTGAAAAAATCATAAGAAACCATAATCCCCAATATGTATGGAGCATAATAAGGCCAACCTCCATATGGGGACCTTATTTTGGAGAGCCTTACAATCTTTTCTTTAAAATTGTATTAAGCCGGAAATACTTCCATATGGGAAATAGAGCCTGTTCCAAAACCTATGGATACATCGACAACACTATTTATCAAATACAGTCCATATTAGAGAGTGACGAACAAAAAATAAATAAAAAAATATTTTACCTGGGAGACTATACTCCCTATAATATTACAGAGTGGTCCAATGAAATAGCCTTAGAAGCCGGATTTAAGATACCTGAAATACCTTATTTCATATTTAGATGTGGAGGATGGGTTGGAGATTTATTAAAAAATACAGGCGTTACATTTCCTATGACCAGTTTTCGTCTTAGAAATATGACAACCGATAATATAATCAATCTTGATTTGATAAAAGAAATCGCTCCTCATCTCCCTGTCAGTAGAAAAGAAGGCGTTAGACGAACAATTGAATGGATCAAAAATAACTGATGCGAATCTTAATCTATGGAATAAATTATTCGCCGGAATTAACCGGAATAGGTAAATATACAGGTGAAATGGCTGAATGGCTGGCAGATAATAATTATGACGTTAGCGTTATTACTGCAATGCCCTATTATCCTGAATGGAAGATTCACGATGATTATAAAGGGAAACTATGGTTCAAGGAAGTAAAAAACAAGGTAATAGTTTACCGTTGCCCTTTATATGTTCCCTCAAAAGTGAATTCCATAAAACGGATTATCCATGAGTTGTCATTCCTTGCAACCAGCTCTTTCAGATGGATACGTTTATTATTCAAGAAAAGATTTGATCTTGTTATTTGCGTAAATCCTCCATTCCATCTTAGCATATACCCTTATCTCTATTCTAAATTAAAGAAGACTGAGACTGTCATACATATACAGGATCTACAAGTAGATGCAGCCAGGAGCTTAAATATGCTAAGCAACAATTTTGCTTTGGAGTTTATGTTTAAACTGGAAAGCTTTTTCCTCAAAAGGAGCGATTATGTTTCAACTTTAACAGATGGGATGAAGCGAAAAATTATAGACAAAGATATTCCTTCTGAAAAAATACTGCTACTCCCTAATTGGGTTGACTTGGACAAAATAAAAACGTTGAATAAAGAAAACTCTTTAAGGCAACAGTTCAATATTCCGATAGAAGACTTTGTTATTCTATACGCTGGAAATATTGGCAAAAAACAGGGTTTAGACTTACTCATTAATGTAGCTGAAGAGTATGTAGATAATAAAAAGCTACACTTCATAATCGTAGGCGCCGGAGCAGAATTAAGTAATCTGAAAAACATGGCGTCATCTAAAAAACTGGAGAACGTCAAATTCTACCCCTTGCAACCATATGACCTTCTATCTGCATTGTTAGCGACTGCAGATTTACATTTAGTACTACAAAGGAAGGGAGCGTCAGACCTTGTTATGCCAAGCAAATTAACGGGGATATTGGCGTCTGGAGGTTGCCCTGTCGTATCTGCAGAAAGAGGTTCGTCTCTTTATTCATTAATTAATGAGAATAAAATTGGTTTTATTTGTGAACCCGAATCAAAATCAGCATTAACTGATACTATTAATTTAGCGCTCAAAAGTGATATTAAAAGTATAAAATTGAACGCACGCGCTTATGCCGAGAAACATCTAAGTCAGGGCAACATTATGAAATCATTTATGCAGCAAGTTGGATTTTAGCGGGTGGCTAATGTTTCTAATTCGCGCTTTTGTTCAGAGAAAACGAGCCCTAACAACATCATAATAAAGAATCCCCGATGCCCGGTAAATGTGGCGTCGGCTATACTTTCGATAAGAAAGTAAAAAATGATAATTAATGTGATGATCAGATATTTTGTGTTTAGACTGTCTTTAATTGTTTTCCGGGATTTCCGGATAAGATAAGTGAAAAAGGTAATAAAAAGAATTACCCCTACTACGCCAAACTGGGCCAGGCATGGATAATATGTATCGGCAATATAGCTATAATTCGCACTATTCATCCCATAAATTTTCTCTACGCCATATTTTGCATAAATATCCGAATAATACACGCCCGACGAATAAGATGCGAAACTACCCAGTCCGGAACCAAACGGGAAATAATCCTTAAAAATATCTGCCGACGTCATATAGAGCATAAACCGGGCTAACAGACCTGTCTCAACTTCTTCAATGTCGCCGCTAAGGGCAAAATACAAATCAATTTTCTGCCAGCCAACAATGATTATCGCCGCTAAAACAGCCAATGCTATTACAATGGTTTTGAAATTGAACTTCAAATATTTTATATACGAAGCATATAAGACAAGTACAATCGCCAGCAAATAAATGCCATAAAACTTGGAACGGGTAGAAAACAATCCCGCAGAAAGCATAAGAATGAAAACAAACTTATCTTTGGGAGCGTTATCACTACAAAAAAGATAGATGAGCGAAAGCGCCAGAACACAGGCATAATAATAGGATACGTGAAACATCGCATCAAAAATAATCCGTTCTTTGAAAAGAGACAAAACCCCTAAAAAAAGAAGGATAAGCCAGCTCGCGACACAGATAATACGTAATTTGGCCTTTTGATTCTTGTCGAATAACGGACACAACTGGTAAACAATAAAAAAAGCCACATAGGGTTTTAACTGAATGATGAAATCGGAAACAATGGCCTTTTTTACGTTACTGCCGATATAGAAAGAATAACAGAGATAAAACAGAAAAATACCCAAAGTAATAAGAAATGCCTTGTTTACAGGCCAATCCCGTTGGAGGGATATTACGTAACAAAAGAATATAATAAGGATAAATGCACAAAGCTCATCTACCCCGTCAAATCCGATCGTTCCGTACAATAAAAGCCCGAAAACCAATGAAATGACAAAGATTAAGTAATATGTATTATTAATAAATTGTTGCGTCATATGATTACCGAATAAAAAACGGTTTCTTACATGGATTATTGTATGGTTGTCAGTTGATATTCTTCCGATACAAATCCTGATAAGCTGCTTGATACTGATTAGACATTTGTTCTGCCGTATAATGCTCCAAAAATACTTTTTTAATTTCCGCCTCGGCTTCATCCCTTTTTACCGAGCAGGTTAGTTGCTTCATTTTATCTACAATATCGTCTACGTCATTTTGATTCGCAATGTATCCCGCCACCCGGCTCATTTTAGCTATTACTTCTTTGTGCGAAGGGATATCCGAAAGGAGAAACGGCAAGCCGATTGTCATACTTTCCAGTAATGTATTTGCCAAACCTTCTACTTCTGATGCTGAAATATAATAATCGGAAGCAATCAGGTACTCGTATACACCGGCGGTAAATCCCGGCAACTTCAAACGTTCCGATTCTTCCGCTTTTAACTGTTCCCACATAGGCCCGTCGCCCAGCATGATAAGCCCTGTCAATGGGTCATTCAGTTTCTTGAATGCTTCAACCAGTATATCCGGATTTTTTTCTTTCGAGAAACGCCCCACATATATAAAGTAGCGACTGTTTTCACATAGATGATACTTCTTGCGCAACTGTTTTTTTTGTTCTTCGTTCCGGTTCCAGACAGGCAATGAACTTCCGTTGGGAATACTCATTATATCCCAGTTTTTATGCTGTTTGTATAAGGCGCTTATACTTTCGGCGCATCCGACAGGTAAATCTATACGGCGGGTAAAATAATTATTAAGCAAAATAACCAAATCCCCTTTCCATCTGCCATACAGAATTTGCTGTTGCAAACCGGGGAAAATATGAATCGTATAAATCCGTTTATATCGTTTGGGTAGAAAACACATAAGGTATAAAGAGCGGGGACAATGCGAATGAAGCATATGAGGCTCGATTTCCCGCACCTTTTCCTTAAGTCTAAAAAACAACTGCAAAGGATTGAGAAATTCCTGTTTCGCAAGCTGATGAATGGATATCGGTAATTCCTTAAAGATTTCTATGCGGTTCGTCGTTTTTTCCGGGATTAATGTAATAACAGACACGTCAAATATAGAAAAATTCATATATCTGATAATATTATACATCACATTAACAGGTCCTTCATTGGCCAATGATGAAACAAGAAAACAGACTTTAATCATTTTATTCTTTACTCGCTATTCAAAAGACCAAAGTTACGACTATTTTCTGTTACTCCGAATAATTTTCCCTTTTAATGACCGTTCACTCGCTAAAAGTCTTTCTGTGCGGCGCTACGACAGAGATTCATTACTTTCTTTCCGAATCGTTGCCATTTAACAGATTAGCGGAGGCTTCTACAATATAGTTGTATTGTTCATTGAAGAATTTGCTTTGGAGCAATTCGTTTGATTGTGAAATTAAGGTGGCGTATTTTTTTAGCGAGTCAATCCACTTCTTATGTGATGTGAATACAAAATTATTATTTGTATAGATGGGGCTAATACCAAATACCCAGAAGGAAGATTCTATATCGTCGTCGATTTTATAATAGCAGGAATTTGATTCGATGTTCAGCGTTGAAAGGTAGATGGCATAGTTTGAACCACATTCGTTTGTTCCTAAAGACACAATAACCTCTAATCTTTTAATATACGCCAGCAATTCATCTTTGAGTCGGATATATTCTTCGGTTGTAAGAAGTTCTCTCTGATAGTAATACGCTATTTCATCAAATATATTTTTAAAAATAAGTTCATCCATGATTATCGTTGTATTCCCTACATTCCGTACATATTCCCACACTTTTTTGGATAAGGCAAGTATCTCAGGCGGAAAATCCATCTCGGAATACCGGAAATTCAACGGTATGTTATATCCCTGATGTACCCACATATAATAAAAGAACTTGAAAAGATGCGTCGTGTTTAAAGCATGCATAAACAAGATGCGATTCATCGTAAAAACGCCTTCAAAAGATTTTGACTGTGCCGCTTTTTTATAGAAATCATGATATTTATTCAATATAGAGATAAAGGTCTCTTTCGGATCGAACAGAGTATCCGTCTTATGGGTGAATATAGCCTGATTTTCGTTACCTTTAGCTATCAATTCGTCAATTGAAAATTCAAGTTCTTTAGATAATACGACTATTTCCTCAAAGCTAAATGGCAATTCTCCTTTTTTCCTGCGGTAAACCGATTTCCTGGAAATATGTAATACTTCCATTAAATAATCGACAGGATTGACGTCTGAAGGTAATTTCTCGAAAATTTTATCAATTAATAATTTGTCCAAATTATCATTCATATTATTGTTGTTGTTGATTAGTTAGTTAAGTTTAGCTGGTATTGTTTAGTCCAGAATAAGCTTGGCGCGGTTCTCCAAATACTTGTATTGTTCATTGTAAAATTTAACCTGAAGTATTTCATTCGAATGGGTTATTAAGGATGAGCATCTTCTCATCGAGTCAAGCCATCTCTTATGAGTAGCGCACATGTATTTATCATTTGTGTTTATAGGGTTTACATGATAAAGCCATAAAAATGATTCTACCTTATCATCGTATTTGGAATAAATCGTATTTGATTCTATATTCAAGGAAGAAAGATAAAATTGATAGGTAGCCCCCAAATCGCTTACTCCCCTTTGCACCAGCGATTCCGTATGTTTTAACAAGCTCAGAAGGCTGTCTTTTAAGATAAGCAGTTCCTCCTTTGTTATCAGGTTCCTTTCATAATAATATAAAATCTCATCGAATGTATTTTTATAGGTCAGCGGGTCAATAATAAATGTGTAATTACTTAGCTGGTTTATATATGAAACCAGCCTGTCTTTCAGCGCAAGTATTTCCGCCGGAATTACCACGTCTGCATAATAAAAGTTCAAGGGAACCTGATATCCCTGATGCATCCATTTGTAATAAAGGAACTTGAATAAATGCTTGAATCTAAGTGCATAGATAGGTATTACACGATTTTGGGTTATTATTATTTCCATACGACGGGCTTCAAAGTTTTTCTTTACAAGGTTCAAATATTCCCTGAGCATCGTCATAAAAGTTTCTTTAGGATCATATAACGCATTGTTACGAATACCGAATACAACTTTATCTTTATTATTTTTGTCTATTACTTCGTCAATTGAAAAATTCAGTTCTTTAGACAGTTTTACAATCTCTTTAAAGCTAAAAGATAATTCCCCCCTTTTTCTCCTGTACACAGATTCCCTGGCCAGGCCAAGCGTCCCCATCAAATATTCTACCGGTTTCATGTTCGAAGGTATTTTCTCTAAAATACGCTCCGCCAACATCATGTTTAAATTCTTTTCCATCTGTTTTTATATATTCTAACTATAGAACAAAATTAGTGTACGTTCGGTTCAAATTGTTGAAAATCTATTATTCCCCAAATACCTGAATTGATTCTTCCCGGTAGGGCCGGAACAATCTTATCGTTATCAGTATTTACAAATAAGGATCGAGCGTATACCGACGGTTATATTTTATAAATTATTATGTTATTATTGTCAATTCGAACAATCGTTTCTATCTTTTTTGCGTTTCTTATGTTAGCTGTTTTTAAACTATTTGCGATAATAATTACTATAAAATTCCCTTTTATATCAAAGTGCAAATAAAAGAATTTAAAATAATACTTTCTGTTTAAACATTAACCGGATTTTCCAAAATACGTCTATGTTTTTACACAAAAAGGCTATACGTTGTCAACATTAAACTCATTTGCTGTTTTTTTATGTCATAAACGATATGGAAATGAAGAATATATTAAATATATGTCGCGGAACAGGATTTCTCAAAATAGATTTCTCAAAAAAAGGAGAGCATCCCGCCGGATACTCTCCTTCACATTTTAAACGAATCAAATACTTACCGCACAAACAGCGCTTTTTCAAGATAAGCGGCACAATCTTTTACTCCTTCAAACTGAGTGCGCCCATCAGGCATATACTCCAACTCTACAAAGTAGTCCTGAATACCATTTTTGTACATCTGATTAAAGATATTTTCAAAATTCAATAAGCCGCTTTGCCCGAGAACGGACGTATCCTTTATATGTACGGCTTTGATGCGGCCGGGATGTTTCTGTAAGTATTCCAATGGGTCGTTACCTCCGCGTACAGTCCAATAAACGTCCAGTTCAAAGCAAACTAAAGATGGGTTTGTATTGGCAATGAAGATATCCTCTATCTGGTCGCCTGCCGGCATCCATGGGTTTTGCGCTTTTCCTTCATCGCCCGGCTTGACGAGGCGCTGGAATTCCATATGGTGATTATGATATCCATATATCAAACCGGCTTCGTTGCATATCTTACCGGCTTCGTTGAAAAACTCGCATACCATCAGCGCTTCGTCGTATGTACGACACATGGGCATCATGGGCTGCACTAAAAACGTACAGCCTAATTTAACATGGTCGGCGGCGGCTTGCTTCCAATAATCGCTTACCTGCGAAAAGACGTCGCGCTTGTACTCCATCAGGAAAGGCACGCCTTCAATTGTAGGGTTTACGTGCGAACTTACGATTTTCAAGCCGGCGTCTTCCGCCATCTTCTTAAATGCCATCATGTCTACATCCGATATCTTACCTTTATTATATCCGGCAAGTTCCAGGTTTACATAACCCATTTCTTTCAGTTCCTTCATCCGTTTCGGGATGTCGTCATACAGTTCTTTTTGCAAAGAATAAATCTGGAGGCCCAGTTTTTTCTTTGCCGAAACGACCGGCGCTGATACGGCATTAGCGGCATTCATCGTTCCGGCATTCCCAACCAACAACCCGCCGGCTGTTAAGAGGGAAGCATTCTTTAAAAAATCACGTCTGTTACTCATACTATTATCCATTAAACTATTTCTTGAAATAAGGCAAACAATATGGATTTCTATATTGATACCAATATAAACGATGCGAAGCGGCTTCCTTATCGTTTACAAAGCTCAATGTTGCCGGGTTCCATTTAACCGCTCTGTTTAATTCGCGGGCAATATTTGCCAGGCAGCAAAGCGTATTCGTACTGCAGCCTACTTCAACGGGAGCAATCGGATTTTCACGCGAACGTACGCAATCAACGAAGTTTTGCATATGGGGCGCGCTTGTTTCATACGTGCCGGCCATGCCTCCCTTGTCTTCCGGTTTCTTTTTGTTTTTACTTTTCTTTGCTTCTTCTTCCATCCGTTTCTTGTATTCTTCCCACATTTTCATCATTTCTTCACGGCTTAGGGGACGATTGCCGGCCACTTCTGCCGGAACTTTAGAAGGATCGGAACATGCCAGGTAGCCGCGAGCTACTTCAATCCAACCTTTATCCCCGATAAACTTAATGCCTTGCGCTTCCGGATTGTCTTCCAGGAATGGCTGTTCGGTCATAACAATGCCATTCGCATATTTCATGGTTGCATACTGGGCGCCGTTTACGCCTTTGGGATAAAACTCTACCGGGCCCGAACCATCCATGCCGATAGCAGCCTGCGCTATATCAAACATGTGAGCGCCCCAGTCGGCCGTATAGCCATTGCCTGTTTCCTGATACCATCTCCAGGCTCCCCATAACTGTTCGTTCTGTACGGGGTCGAGGGAGATAGGAGGGCAAAGATCGGGGTGATAATGAATTTTCGGATCATTCAGCGGCCCCATCCATTGGTTAAAGTTCAAATTGGCGGGAACGGGCGCCTCGGGTAAATCTAATGGTTTGGGAGGTTCGCCTACCTTTGCATATATTTTTTCAATATGGCCAATCGCGCCGTTTTGCACTAATTCGATCGCTTTTTGAAATTCAACGCTCGAACGTTGCTGGCTGCCTACCTGTAATACGCGCCTGTTATCCCGTACTGCCTTAACCATCGCAAGGCCTTCGGCTATCGTATAAGCCAATGGCTTTTGGCAATAGACGTCTTTTCCGGCCTGGCAGGCATGGATTGCGTTCAGTGCGTGCCAATGGTCGGGGGTAGCCACTTCTACGGCGTCAATGTCTTTACGGGCAAGCAAATCTTCATAAAACTCATATTTATCGCAACGATTCGCTATTCCCTTGGCTGCTTGCCAAGCTTCAATCCGGCGTTTGAAACGCTCCGTTTTCATTGTATCTACGTCGCAGCAAGCCGCTACCTGTACGCCCGGACATGCCGCAAAACCGGCAAAATCAGATAACGCCTGCTGCCCTAATCCGATAAAACCTAATACTACCCGGTCGCTTGGCGCTATCCTTACGCCATCCATCATCCAGCTTGGAAGAATTGTTAAACTTGCCAGGCCCAGCGCTGATAAGCCTAAGAATTCCCGGCGATTCATACTTTTTTTTGTGTTGTTTTCCATGGTTGTTTGTTTAAAGCTTTTCGACACTAAAATAAGAATGCTGTAAAGATATAAAAAAATAATCCGAAAAACCAAAAGCGTCACAATGACGCAGCGTTAAAATCTGTCAAAGAAACCGAACTTTCAATTATTATGCCGTTATTTGTATACATTAACAGTACCACTTTTAATATGAAGTTTAAATTATCGCTGACGTTATCGCTAAGCGTATTATTAATAACCGGATGTATTCAAGACGAACCCCTTTCCCCCTATGCAGATATTGATGCTTTTTCTTTACCTGACCAGGTGGCGCTGGGCGTTGCTTCGTTCAATCAGAACAATATCTCCGTCTATGTGAGAAAAGGAGCGGACCTTTCTTTCATTGTCCCGGAAATCAGTATTTCGGAAGGGGCCGTCATTGTGCCGGACAGGCTCAGCCCGCAAGATTTCAGCAAAGAAGTTAAGTATACGGTAACGGCTGCCGACGGGAAACATCAACGCGAATATAGTATTCAGGCTATTTCTGTTTCACAATACAAATATGATTTTGAATATTGGGAAGAACTGGATATGTATGGCGCATATGAAACGCCCGTTGAATACGACCTGGCCGGTAAAAGAACAACCCCTTGGGATTCGAGCAACCGGGGAATTAATTATTATGTAAGTTTCACAGACCCGGCCCAGTTTCCTATCCATAAAACAACTGACTCTGCCGCAGGCCAATACGCAGCAGAAATGATAACGATAAAAGGACCCGAAAATATTATGGGAATTATGTATATCCCGGTTGCCGCCGGCTCTCTTTTTATCGGCGCGATGAATCCGCTCTATGCGCTGAAAGACCCGTTGCTGGCTACCCAATTCGGGCAACCTTTCCATGACAAGCCGTTTCGTTTAACCGGGAAATATAAATACCGTGCAGGTACGGGCGATTATATCGACTCTAAAGGGAATACACGCCCGGGCGTAAAAGACTCATGCGCCATATACAGCGTATTTTACCGTGCAGACAGCGCATCCATGATGTTGGACGGAACCAATATACTGACGCATCCGAATATTGTTTCCGTAGCGATGCTTCCCTCCGGCATGAGGGCTGTCAGCCCGGGAACGGATTTCGCGGCATTTGATATTCCTTTTGAGAAGAGATCAAACCATGTGATTGATTTTGAGAAAAACAAGTATAAATTAATGATTGTTTTCAGTTCCAGTTTCTATGGCGACCGCTATGAAGGGGCTATCGGAAGCCGGTTGGTAGTGGATGATGTTGAAGTAGTAATCGAAGAATAAACATACCCGTGAAATCATTTTATATAAAAATATATAGCGCCTTATTGCTGATGATTGCAATAAATGATGCGGCCCTTGCCCAGGAAAAGTTTAAACATTGGGAATTTAAAGCATTTGCCGGTTATAATACAGGAGGCGCTACTCCCCTGCCATTGCCTGCCGAGATACGAAAGATCAATTCATGGAGTCCGGGATTTTCCGCTGCATTAGCCTTTCATGCGACCCGCTGGATTACGCCCGAATGGGGCGTTACATCCGGATTGGCGATTGATTTAAAAGGCATGAGTATCCGGGCCGACGTAAAATATATGATGACAAGCCTTGTTGTAGGCGAAGGGGATAATACCGGAACATTTACCGGCATGTTTACCGGAAAGAATAAAACAACTATCCGCAACGGCTACCTTGTACTGCCTGTATTAGCCGCTTACAAACCTCATGAAAAATGGACATTCCGGTTAGGAGGCTATTTTGCCTCTCAACGAGACGCCAATTTCGAGGGAAATGCTTCCGACGGATATATTCGCAATGGCGGTGCGGCGGGAGACCGAATCAATATAGAAAAGGCAACGTTCGACTTTTCGGATGAGGTACGTAAAATAGACGCCGGGCTAATGGCGTCGGCTGATTGGTTCTTTACAAAGAAAATGGCTGTAACCGGCCAGCTATCCTGGGGATTAGTCCCTATATTCCCGTCTGATTTCAATGGAATACCCTATAAAATGTATAATGTGTATTTTATGACAGGTATTGCATACAAACTATAACTTTATAATTTTATAACAATATAAAAACCATGACAACACGAAGAGACTTCCTCCGGCAGGCCGGACTGCTGGGAGCCGGGCTTACATTCAGCCCGTTTATTATTCAAGCCGGAAAAGGCGCCGTCAGCGCAAGCGATAAAATCCGCGTAGGATTGATAGGATGTAACGGTATGGGATTCAGCGACCTGGAGGCATTCCTGCGCAATCCGGAGGTAGAATGCGTAGCCTTGTCTGATATAGATGACGGCGTACTGCAAAAGCGGGCTGCCGACGTTGAAAAGGCAACCGGTAAAAAACTCAAACATCTTTATAAAGACTGGCGGAAGCTGATAGACCATAAGGATATTGACGTAGTGATCGTAGGTACGCCCGACCACTGGCATTGCCTGCAAATGGTGGCAGCCTGCGAAACCGGCAAAGACGTCTATTGCGAAAAACCTATCGGCAACAGCATTGAAGAATGTAACATCATGGTGCGTGCCGCCGAGAAATACAACCGGGTGGTACAGGTAGGCCAATGGCAACGCTCCGACCCTCACTGGCAAGACGCCATGGCTTTCGTGCATAGCGGACAACTTGGCAAGATACGCACCGTACGCGTTTTCTCCTATCAGGGCTGGTGTCCTTCGATTCCGGTACGTCCCGACGAAGCTGTTCCGGCCGGCGTTGATTACGATATGTGGTTAGGCCCGGCGCCTAAGCGTCCGTTCAACCGTAACCGTTACCATTTTACGTTCCGGTGGTTCTGGGACTATGCCGGCGGCTTAATGACCGACTGGGGCGTCCATCTTTTAGACTATGCCCTTTATGGGATGAATGTTACAGCTCCCGAATCCGTTATGGCTTCTGGAGGCAAGTTTGGTTACCCGGACGACGCCTGCGAAACGCCCGACCTTTTACAAACAATCTATACTTTCAGGGATTTTACCGTTATGTGGGACCATGCTATCGGCATCGACGACGGAGCTTACGGGCGTAACCACGGGCTTGGGTTCGTAGGCGAAAACGGTACGCTTGTTATCGACCGCGGCAGTTGGGAAGTCGTCCCCGAAAAAGTAAACGGCATAGCCCGCATGGAAGCCGTCCCGCTAAAAAAACAATACGGCGAAGGCGGGTTAAACCTGCACGTAAAGAATCATCTCGAATGTATCAAAACCCGTAACAGGAATTGCCGTGCAAGCGCAGAGATCGGCGCGCATATCGCCAAATTCTCCCAGTTAGGAAATATCGCTTACCGTACCGGAAAGAAATTATCCTGGGATGGCAAAACGTTCAACGATGCGACAGCCGACGCCTACCTCGTCAAACAATACCGGACTCCCTGGCAATTGCCTGCGATTTAATACGTATTTAATACGATTGTGAATAATAGTTCAGGGCAACCGCACCAAATTTTCAAGCGTGTTGAATTCCCCTGTTAAACGATACTTTTTCACCTCTCCTTTCAGCTTTCAGATTTGTTGCAACCGATTGGTTTAC
>JAITRG010000147.1 GCA_031288515.1 Tannerellaceae bacterium | reverse complement strand
CCGGATAGCGCCTCTCCGTTTTCGCCGATGAAAAACCCGTTTGTTATCTGGAGCTTACGATCATTCTTGTCGAATGTAGTAACTGTTATAACCGCCTTCTTTGATTTCTCCATCCATTTTGGAGCTTTTTGCGCTGCGGCAGGAAGGCTCAGGCAGCAAATAATAAGCAGAATTATTTTTTTCATTTACTTTTCATGTTGTTAGACTCTGCGGCAAAGATAGAAAAATAAAAATATACCTCTTGGGAGGTTTATTTATTTTTTTTCGTTACTTTGGCTCGTGAGTTACTTAATTAAACATCATAACTAATTACCGGCAAAATGAAATTCAGATTATTTGTATTGGTAGCCTTCCTGTCCTGTTCCGCGCTGAACGGGAAGGCGCAAGTGTATACAGGCGGTTCATTTACAATACTTGACAACTCCGGCAGTACGTTCATCCATATCGCTCCTGAGATTGGAGTTAAGTTAAACGATAAATTTGCGCTGGGCGGAAATGTAGCCTATTATAATATTGAAGGGGCGAGTTACTTTTCGGTTGCTCCGTATGCCCGGCTTACTTTTGTAAAGCTGGGTCTGCTGAGCCTGTTTGCAGACGGGAGTGTAGACTTATTCTGGAGCGATCCCGGTCTGAATTTCGGAGCAGGTATCACACCGGGCGTTTTAATAGATACAAATACCAGGTTTTCTTTTTTTGCTAAATGCGGCTACCTGGGCTATAGCGATACGCCGGTTAATCCAAATTCAGGCGTCAGCCTGAGTTCAACTAATTTGAATATCGGGTTCCATTATAATTTTTAAATAAAAGAAGACGCCCTGTTCGCCGGGTTTCCTGATTGAAAAAAGTTTTGTACTTTTGCACGAATGTTATTCAAACAGCAAAAGCAATGAATCCATCAGAACTAAGTGAACAGGAAATTTTCAGACGCAAAAGCATGGAACAGCTCCGTGAAATGGGTATCGAACCCTATCCCGCAGCAGCGTATGCAACCAACGCATGGTCTAAAGAAATAAAAGAAAACTTTAAGGACGACGCTCCGCGACGCTCCGTAAGTGTCGCCGGACGAATCATGAGCCGGCGCATCATGGGAAAAGCCTCCTTTATGGAGCTGCAAGACTCCGAAGGCAGGATACAGGTATACATCTCGCGCGACGACCTCTGCCCCGGGGAAAACAAGGAACTTTATAACACCGTATTCAAGAAACTGCTTGATATTGGCGACTATGTAGGCATTGAAGGATACGTATTCCGCACCCAGATGGGCGAAATATCCGTACACGCCAGCTCGCTCGCCGTACTGGCCAAATCGCTCCGCCCCCTGCCCATCGTAAAGATGAAAGACGGCACGGTGTACGACGGCTTTAACGACCCCGAACAGCGCTATCGCCAACGGTACGTAGACTTGCTGGTAAACGACGGCATAAAAGACATCTTTATCAAACGTACCCGCATATTCAACTCCATGCGTTCCTACTTCAACGAACGCGGCTACCTGGAAGTGGATACGCCCGTCTTGCAAAACATCCCCGGCGGAGCGGCTGCGCGTCCGTTCGTTACCCACCACAATGCGCTGGACATTGACTTCTACCTTCGCATCGCCAACGAGCTTTACTTAAAACGCCTCATCGTAGGCGGCTTTGAAGGCGTATACGAATTCAGCCGTAACTTCCGCAACGAAGGAATGGACCGCACCCACAACCCCGAATTTACCGTCATGGAAATATATGTAGCCTATAAAGACTACCACTGGATGATGGAATTTACCGAGCAAATGCTCGAAAAGATAGCCCTCGACGTACACGGCACAACGAAAGTACCCTACGCCGGAAAAGAGATAGACTTCAAAGCTCCCTACAAACGCATCTCCATGATTGACGCCATCAAAAAAAATACAGGCATAGACATTACGGGCATGAACGAGCCGCAGCTCCGCGAAACCTGCCGGAAGCTGGGCGTAGAACAAGACGCCACAATGGGCAAGGGAAAGCTCATCGACGCTATCTTTGGAGACAAATGCGAAAGCGCCTACATACAGCCCACATTCATCACCGACTATCCCGTAGAGATGTCGCCCCTCACCAAGAAGCACCGCAATAACCCGGAGCTGACGGAACGCTTCGAACTCATGATCTGCGGCAAAGAAGTAGCTAATGCCTACTCCGAGCTAAACGACCCCATAGACCAGCGTATCCGCTTCGAGGATCAACTCCGCCTGAGCGAAAAGGGAGACGACGAAGCGATGTTTATCGACCAGGATTTCCTCCGCGCCCTCGAATACGGCATGCCCCCCACCAGCGGCATGGGCGTCGGAATGGACCGCCTCGCCATGTTCCTCACCGGGCAGGAGAGCATTCAGGAAGTATTGTTCTTCCCCCAGATGCGCCCCGAAAAGATAGCAAACGCCTCAAAATAGCCCTATGAAGCAGCCTGGAAGAATAGCCGTTATGGGAGGCGGAAGTTGGGCTACAGCCTTGGCAAAGATCATACTGTCTGCCGAGGACAGCATCAACTGGTATATGCGCCGCCCGGACCGGATAGAAGAGTTTAAGCAGTTGGGACACAATCCCTGCTACATCTCAAGCATTAAGTTTGATACGGACAGGATACGCTTCTACTCAAATATTAATGAGACGATCAAAGACTCCGACACACTGATATTCGCCACCCCTTCCCCCTTCCTGAAACAACACCTGAAGAAGGTGAAAACGCCCCTCGGCGACAAGTTCATCGTATCGGCCATTAAAGGCCTGGTGCCCGACGAAAATATGCTGATAACCGACTACTTCACCCAATACTATGACGTACCGGCAGAAAACATAGCCGTCATAGCCGGCCCCTGCCATGCGGAAGAAATAGCGTTGGAGCGCCTGTCGTACCTCACGCTTGCCTGCGCCGATACCGGTAATATCCAATTACTTTCGGAGGTATTCCGCAACCATTACCTCCGAAACATTATCAGCCGCGACGTAGCCGGCATCGAATATGCCTCGGTACTGAAAAATGTCTACGCCATCGTAGCCGGTATCTGCCACGGCATGAAGTACGGCGACAACTTCCACGCGGTATTCCTCTGCAACGCTATCCAGGAGATGTGCCGGTTCATAGAAGCCGTCAGCGACGTGAAACGGGATATAACCGATTCGGTTTATATGGGCGACTTGCTGGTTACCTCCAATTCGCGTTTCAGCCGCAACCGCATCTTCGGCGCCATGATAGGGAAAGGCTATTCGGTTAAGACAGCCCAATTGGAAATGGAGATGATCGCCGAAGGCTACTACGGCGTCAAATGCATCTACGAAATCAACAAGCGGTACAAAGTACCTATGCCTATCCTCGACGCCTTATACGGCATATTATACGAAAAGAAACCGCCGCTTACGGTTATCCGCAAGCTGACGGAAACGTTTAAATAGTTTAAATAACAAATCCATATGAACAGTATCAGTCTTACCATCGACAAGGCCTTGGGCATTGTAACGAAAGAGCAGGTGTACGCTCAGGAAAACAAAGCGACGGAGTGCATCAGGCAATTGCATCAGGGGACAGGCGCAGGAAACGACTTCCTGGGCTGGCTACGCCTCCCTTCTTCCATCACAAACGAAGCGCTGGCCGCTATAGAAAACACAGCGGGCGCGCTTCGCCGGAAATGCGAAGTAGTAGTAGTAACAGGTATCGGCGGAAGCTACCTCGGAGCCAAAGCAACCATAGACGCGCTGAACAACAGCTTCGACTGGCTGGAGAAAGACCGCCAAAACCCGGTAATCGTCTACGCCGGCCACAACATCGGCGAAGATTACCTGTACGAACTTTCCGAAATGTTGGAAGGGAAACAGTTCGGTATCATCAATATTTCCAAATCGGGAACCACCACCGAGCCGGCGCTTGCCTTCCGCATCTTAAAGAAACAACTGGAAGAAGCCGTGGGAAAAGACGAAGCCAGGCAGCGTATCGTAGCCGTTACCGACGCCCGGAAAGGCGCCTTACGTACATTGGCCGATCAGGAAGGCTACCAAACGTTCGTCATCCCCGATAACGTAGGCGGCCGCTTCTCCGTGCTTACCCCGGTAGGCCTGCTGCCCATCGCAGTGGCCGGCGTTAATATCCGCGAATTAGTATCCGGCGCCGCCTTCATGGAAAAAGCGACGGGCGAAGGCGTCCCCTTCCGGGAAAATATAGCGTCTATCTACGCCGCCGTCCGCAATGAACTATATAAAAGCGGAAAGAAAATAGAGCTACTGGCAAACTTCCACCCTAAACTGCATTACATCGCCGAATGGTGGAAACAGCTTTACGGCGAAAGCGAAGGCAAAGCTCACAAAGGCGTCTTCCCCGCATCCGTAGACTTAACAACCGATCTACACTCTATGGGCCAATGGATACAGGAAGGCGAACGATCCATTTTCGAGACCGTCATCTCCGTCGAAACCCCCGCCCATAAAGTAATTGTCCCCACAGACGAAGCAAACTTGGACGGCCTGAATTACCTCGCCGGCAAACGTGTAGACGAAGTAAACAAAATGGCCGAACTGGGAACGCTCTTAGCCCACGTAGACGGCGGCGTGCCCAACATTAAAATCACCCTGCCCGAGGTAAGCCCCTATTACATCGGCCAACTATTCTACTTCTTCGAGAAAGCCTGCGGAATCAGCGGCTACATGCTGGAAGTAAACCCCTTCGACCAACCCGGCGTAGAGGCTTACAAAAAAAACATGTTCGCCCTGCTTAAAAAACCGGGATATGTTATTTAAAGGAGTCCCGCCCCATCTTTCTCCCAAAGCCGTATTATTTGATATGGACGGGGTTCTTTACGATTCCATGCCTTTCCATGCACGCGCCTGGCACGAAACGGCTATCAAACATAATTTATTGGCTACGCCGGAAGATTTCTACCTTTTTGAAGGGCGTACCGGAGACAGTACGATTGATGAATTATTCTATCGCACCTTCCGTCATGGCGCTACGCCGGAAGAAAAGAAAGTTATCTATGAAGAGAAAGCCGCCCTCTTCAATAAATACGACAGCGGCCATGTAATGAAAGGAGCGCAGGAGGTATTGAAACAGGTAAAAGCGTATGGTTTGGAAACATTAATAGTGACCGGTTCCGGGCAACATAGCCTGATTGATAAACTGAACCATACGTTCCCCGGTATCTTTGAACGCGGGAAAACAGTAACCGCTTTCGATGTACAATACGGAAAGCCTCATCCCGAGCCTTACCTCATGGGACTGGAAAAAGCAGGCGTAAAACCTCACGAAGCCATCGTAATAGAAAACGCCCCCATGGGCATACAAGCCGCCGTTGCCGCCGGTATCTTCACCATCGCCGTCAACACCGGCCCCTTAAACGATGACGTCCTGCGGAACGAAGGCGCCAACTTACTGTATCCCGACATGGACAGCCTGGCAAAAGACTGGGGGAATATCATGGCAGCTTGCGGTTTATCACGTTAAAACAGAAAAGCCGGATAGTTGGGAAAAGAGCCGGTATCTTAACGGATACCGGCTCTTTTTATACCTGATTCAGCACCGGTTAATATACGTAACCGGCTTTTGCCAGAAAGTCGTAGCTTTGCTGTACGCTCTCAACGGGGTTGTTGTTTGTGTACTGTTCTACTTCTACGTACCAGTCTTTTACATTGTTTGCTTTCATCTGGTCGAAAACAGGCTGGAAGTCTATCAGGCCGCTTGCTCCGATTTCCTTTTCGTCTTTAATATGGGTCGCCTTAAACTGGGCCGGACGTTCTTTCAGGTACTTAACAGGGTCTTGTCCGCCCATCATCACCCAGTAAACGTCCATCTGGAAGAATACGTGTTGTTTGCTCACATTATCCAGCAAATAATCGTAAGCCAGTTTATCTTCGAATTTAAATTTGAACTCAAAATCATGGTTGTGATAACCGAACGCCATACTTGCAGCGGCTGCCTTATAACCTACCGACGTGAAATAGTCGCAGTACATCTTCATGTCGTCAACGGTAGTCTGGTCGTTGATAAGCATCCAGGGTTGTACCAGATATTTAGCGTCTACCTGGTTGTACGTTTCTATCGCCCTGTCCCACCAAGCCATTACTTCGGCTTCGGTATCCTTTGTTATTGCCTGGCTCAGGTGAGCGCTTGTACATTTCATCCCCAGGTCGTCCAGTCTTTTCTTGAAATCCAGCGGTTCCAGTCCATAGATTTTACCATTATCATATCCGGCGGTTTCCACATGGTCGTACCCCATTTTGGCCACTGTTTCCAATACAGCCTGAATGCCTTCGTCTTTTACCATTTCACGAAGAGAGTAAAGTTGTAGTCCGATATGTTTTTTAGGGCTGGCGGCTCCTCCGCCACATGATGTTAATAACCGAGGCATTACCATACCTCCTGCAAGCATAAGGGAAGCTCGCTTTAAAAAGTCACGTCTGTTTTGCATAGCACTTCTATAAATTAAGTTTATTGAGAATGTACAAATGTAAAATATTATTTTCTTCCTTTCACAATTCTCTTGTTAAATTCTTAAAAAAATGTATCATATCTCAATTTTAAAGTAACTTTGAACAATAAAACGTAATATAAAATTTATAAAACGATGAAAAACGTATTTCTTCTTTTAACAAGCGTATGCTGTTTTGCACTTGCTTCCTGTTCCTCGCCGGGAAGCGGATATTTATTCGACGGAAAAGACAGTAGTAAATGGAACACAAGCGGACAGGTATCCGTAGCCGATGAAACATTGACGCTATCGGGCGCAAATACCCAGGCTGTTCTTAAAAAAGGCGCTTACAAAAACTTCCGGTTAAGCATGGAAGTGCGCACTGCGCCGGGTGGCAAAGGCGCCATATGGTTTCATACAGACCCCGCCCTGAGCAAAGGATACAGCGTAGCCGTCAATAACGACAGGGAAGACCCCGTCTGGTGGAAAATGACAGGAAGCCTCGTCTCCGTACGCAACCTTACCAAGAGCTTCGTTAAAGAAAACGACTGGTTTACAATGGATATTATAGCGGAAGGAAGAAAAGTAACCGTAAATATAAACGGAAGCCCCGTAGTAGAATATATCGAACCTGAAAATCCTTACCGGATAGCCCCCCATACAAATACATTGCTTTCCGAAGGCACATTTGCGCTGGTAAGCGAAGGCAGCGGGGATATTCAATTCAAAAACATCGCAGTTACGTCGCTGAACTTACAGGAAGAAGGCATCGACGTTAACGAACAGGCAGCCCTGGCAACGAATGAACAGACAGATGAAATCATCCGTCTGCACCAGGAGGATTTCCCTGTGCTGGATTATCATGTACATCTCAAAGGCGGGTTGACAAAAGAAGAAGCCGCCAAACAATCACGCAAAACAGGCATCAATTATGTCATCGCTCCAAACTGCGGAATAGGTTTCCCCATCACAAACGACGTCGAAGTATTACAATTCCTCAACGAAATGCGCTCCGAACCTTTCATTCTCGCCATGCAGGCAGAAGGGCGTGAATGGATAACCACCTTCTCGCCCGAGGTACGTAATGAATTTGATTATGTATTTACCGACGCCTTAACCTTTACAGACAACAAAGGGCGCCGCAGCCGTATCTGGATACCGGCAGAAACCTGGATTGAAAACGAACAGCAGTATATGGACCTGATCGTGGATAAGATTTGCGGCGTATTGCAGGAACCGATGGATATCTATGTAAACCCATGCTTCCTTCCCCCCCAAATGCAAGACCGTTACGACGAATTCTGGACGGAAGAGCGTATGAATAAATTCATCGACGCCCTTGTCAAAAGCGGAAAGGCCCTCGAAATAAACGAGCTATACAACATCCCCAATAAAGCGATTCTTCAAAAAGCAAAAGACGCCGGCATAAAATTCACCTTTGGCACCAACAACGTAAAGCCTGAGGTAAGCGGCCTGGAATACAGCATCCGTATGAAAAAAGAACTCGGGCTAACCGTCGGCGACATGTATAAACCAAAAATTAAAATCTGACGCTTCTTCAAGAAGACGTCTGTCTTTTTTCGGAAAGGCAGACGTCTTTTTATTTGAACAGGCAGGTGCCTTTTTATTTCTCTAACTCAAACTTTCGCTGGCCGATTAAATTCCCGTCGGCAAAAACATCAACCCGGTAAGCGCCTGGAGACAGGAACTCTTCAATATTCCAATACATGGTTACCGGAAGTTCTTCGCCATCGTACTCCACCGTTTTTTTTATCGAATAATTGATTTCTTTTCCTTCAAAAAGGAATACATCTGCACGGCTTTTTACTAAAATATCATCATCCGGCTTTTTCAGGCGGACATAAATTGTTTTTTCCCCAACGGACGCCGTAATGTTTTTAACAATGCGGAAGTTTATCACAAATTGCTCCATCTGCTTTATTCTCTTTACCTCCTTCCCGCGGGAGTTAATGGGAGTAACCGTTATCCCCGTAACATCCAGCCGGCTTGCCAGCGTTACCCTTTCGTTTTGTTTTTCCAGTTCCTTTGTTAATTGAGCCGCCGTAGAGGAAGCTTGCCGGTATCTCCTTACGGCCTGGTCTTTTTCCTTTGTTAATTGCTGGTTCGCCTGATTTAGCGAATCTATCTGGATCACATAATTCCGCATGATTTTCCGCAAAGTCTCCAACTCTTTTTTTAATTCGCTGATACGTTTGGCATTCGTAGCTTTTACGGTACGCAGCTCTTCCATTAAACGCTGTACCTTAATCTGCTCGGCGCTTAGCAGCGTAAGAAGCGAATCATTATTTACGCTGAATTTATATCCCTCATATTGAAGGGATAATTCATTAAAGTCATCAGCTAATGATTCTTTTTCCAAATCAAACGTTGCAACCAAATCGGACATTTGCCGTTTCTGGTGATAGATGTAGTAAACGGCTCCGCCGATAAGTAATAACAAGACGATGATTGCTACAATCAGCAATGATAATTTATTGATTTCCTTATTCTCTTTATTTTCCGAATTCATATGGTTTCAATTAAATAAACATGCAAAGGTAATGTTAAATTAATTTATCGAACAAGTATTCACGTACATTTACACATTTTAAAAACGTCTTAACATATACCGTTTGCAAATGAAGGATACGCCTTTTCGCTTCAAAATATTATTACTAACTTTACCCGCTCAATTAAACACTTAAAACTCCATGCACGAGAAAATAATTATTCTTGACTTCGGTTCGCAAACAACTCAATTGATTGGCCGCAGAATCAGAGAGTTAAATACGTATTGCGAAATAGTTCCCTACAACAGATTCCCCTGCGACGCCAACGATATCAAAGGGGTTATCCTTTCGGGCAGCCCTTATTCCGTATACGACGACAAGGCTTTTAAGGCGGACCTGGCCGCTATCCGGGGGACATATCCGGTGTTGGGCATCTGTTACGGAGCGCAATACATGGCTTATACCTCCGGGGGCAACGTAGAAAATGCCGATTCGCGGGAATACGGGCGGACACATCTTACCCAGGTAAATATGAACGATCCGTTGCTGAAAGGGGTTCATACCGGCTCGCAGGTATGGATGTCGCACGGCGATACGATTACCCGGCTACCCGCTTCGTTCCGGGTTATAGCGAGCACAGGCGATGTGGAAGCTGCGGCATTCCATATAGAAGGGGAACAAACATGGGGCGTACAGTTCCATCCCGAAGTATTCCATACCACCGACGGTACGCAGATACTCGACAACTTCCTGCATATATGCGGTTGTAAAAAAGACTGGACGCCGGCTTCCTTTATTGAATTAACCGTTGCCGGCCTGAAAGAACAGCTTAAAGACGACAACGTAATCCTGGCCCTTTCCGGAGGCGTTGATTCGTCTGTAACGGCCGTCTTGTTAAACAAAGCCATCGGTAAGAACCTTACCTGTATATTCGTTGACCACGGCCTGCTCCGGAAGAACGAATTTGAAAATGTGCTGAAAGACTACGAACATCTGGGGCTGAACGTTATCGGCATAAACGCTAAAGACAAATTCTATAAAGCGCTGGCCGGCGTAACCGACCCGGAACAAAAACGGAAGATTATAGGTAAAGGCTTTATAGACGTTTTCGACGAAGAAGCGCATAAACTGAAAGACATCAAATGGCTCGGACAGGGAACCATCTATCCCGACGTTATCGAATCCCTCTCTATAACAGGAACCGTTATCAAGAGCCATCACAACGTAGGAGGCCTGCCCGAAAAGATGCATCTGAAATTAGTGGAGCCCTTACGCCTGCTGTTCAAAGACGAAGTAAGGAAAGTGGGTATGGAACTGGGCATGATGCCCCATTTAATCGAGCGCCATCCATTCCCCGGCCCGGGATTGGGTATCCGTATCATCAGCGACATCACCCCGGAGAAAGTAGAGGTTCTTCAAAATGCCGACGATATTTATATCACGCTGCTTCGCGAATGGGGCTTATACGATAAAGTCTGGCAGGCCGCCGCTATCCTGCTGCCTATCCGCTCCGTCGGCGTTATGGGCGACGAACGCACATACGAAAATACCGTCGTGCTGAGAGCCGTAACATCAACAGACGCCATGACAGCCGATTGGGCGCAGTTGCCTTACGATTTTTTAGCCAAAGCGTCTAACGAAATCATCAATAAGGTAAAGGGCGTCAACCGCGTAGTCTACGACATCAGCTCCAAACCCCCTTCAACCATCGAGTGGGAATAGGCAGAATAAAAGAGATGTCCAAAAGGCGTCTCTTTTATTTAAAAACAAGTAACTATCCCGGTATAAATGAATTTTGAAAATATACTCCTCCCTGGCTGTCCTGTTTCGGAAAAAACAGAAACGAATATTTTTTGAAACAATAATCCTGTTCATTTTGAGTTTTTAAGATAGAATAAGATTTTGTATATAGAGTACTTTTATTAATCCTTATGACAATCAATAATATAAAAATAGCGGTTATCGGTTTGGGGTATGTATGCTTACCTTTGGCGCAGCTTTTCTCTACCAGATACAAGACGATTGGTTTCGATCTGGATCAATCCCGTGTAGATGCATTGATGAACGGGCATGACGGGACATTTGAGGTAGATGATGAG
>JAITRG010000127.1 GCA_031288515.1 Tannerellaceae bacterium | reverse complement strand
CCAACTGGTTTGGAAAGCAACAGCCGGGCTCTTTTTGTTCTGCCGTTTCTATTATTCCGACAGCTTCTTTCTCCCGTCCGAGATGCAGCAGGCACCAAGCGTTGAAATAATAAAGAATTACCTCCGCATCAGGTATATATTGAATCGCTATGTTGCTTATCTGCAAAGCTTCCTCCCAACAGCCTGCCGAGGCATAGTCTGTTAAGAGTTCCATATAGTTGTGCGATTCGCCGCGCATCCGCCGGTTGAATGTCTCCCAATCTGCAGGAACGCCTGTAAGCAATTGCTTTTCAAAATAACAGCCAAAGTTAAAGGGATCAATCTCCAATGATTCGCCAATAAGAGACAGGGCTTCGTTATCCCTTCCCAAATGGCGGAGAATCGTTACTTTCAACTGCCGCGCCCGGTGGTTATGCCCGTTTCTGATTAAGGATTTGTTTATCTCCTGCAAGGCTTCGTCCCAAGCCCCTCTCCTGCCGGACAGTTGGGCGAGGGAACAATAACCGGCGTCTTGCCAGGCCGCATTCCAGCAGGCTTTGTAGAAACATTCGAAGGCTTCGTCATACCTTTCCTGATATTTCAACGACAATCCGAGGTTATATAACGGTTCGCCGTCGTAAGGGTTCGGGTTTCGTTCCGTCAATGTCCGGACGGCCTGGCGTAAATAAGGTTCCGCCTGTGCAAACTGTCCTTTTCGGATAAGCCACAGCCCCATCGCATTGTTGTTACGTATATCGCCCGGGTCGCGACGCAAGGCTTCTGCATAGTAATCCGCCGGGTTATACGTTGCATGCCGGTATTGCTCCAGATGCAAGCCGGTCAGGTAGAGTTGTTCCGTAGAAGGAACGTCTGCCGGGTCTAAGGCTGCTTTGGCCGGGGCGGGAACCGGTTTCAATTCTTCCGGCTCAGGACGCCACGACAGCAACGGTTTGCCTGCAGCGTTAAGTATGGAAACCTTCACGCCGGCAAGGGATTCAACCGGGATGGTTGCTTCGTATATATGTTCGGGAGAAATACCGGTTACCGCTTCAAAGCAAAGGGCATCCGCTTTTTTTACTTCCACATGGATTTGTTCCTGCCGGGAAGTTGCAAAGAGTTTCAGCCTGCAATGCTTCCCTTCCGGCTCGATATTCAACAAAAGGTCGGCAGAAGCGTTCTTTACTGCGCTCAGTTCCCTGTAAGGCATGAAATATTGGGTGAACGCCTTTTCTTCACAGGGTTGCAGCCAGGTAAAGTCGGGTTGGTTATCCGTATAGACGCCTGTCATTAATTCAATATAGGGGCCGTCTATATCGGTAAGGTTTCTATCCCAGGCCTGCCCGAAATCGCCATTTCCCCATGTCCATTGCTTTTTACCGGGTGATATATGGTGATTGGCCACATGTAAAAGGCCTGCGCGCGTATCGTTTTCATAGCCTCCCACAAAATCATAGTTGGATTTAACAGCCATAAAAGAAGTCGGTACCGGAATATTCTTATACCGCGAAATATCCGCCCCGGCCGAGTAATCCACCTTATAATACGTTCCGGTAGCAATCGGATAGGCCGATACATCCCGTTTTCCATGGTCGAATACAGCATGTACATCGCCGGGGAAAACAGATTGGTAATCGTCGTTGACCGCTACGGCCGGATTAGCCCACCAAAGAAACGTTTGCGGAACAAACGTGGGATTATATACCCTGCCCATTATCTCCAAAACGGCGCGCCCGGGAGAAAGTTTAAACCCGGCCATTCCTTTCTGGTGAAACATACGCTCCCGTTCATTCACCCATACGACGGCGCTCCCGTCGCTACATGTTTCCGTAGTAAAATCCACCGGTAGACAGGCGCTGGGGCGATGATGCTGCGGCCAGTTAAACTCAATCCCTCCCGATATCCACGGGCCGGTCAGTCCTACCAGCGCCGGTTTGATCACCTGGTTGTAATACACAAAATGGCGCTCCTTTATCTTATCGTAAGCCATTTGTATACGCCCGCCCAGTTCGGGAAGTATCATTATTTTCAGGTATTCGTTTTCAATGAAAACAGCATGGTACGGTTTATCTTCGCAGGTATCTTCTATCTTTTCGATTACCGGATAGGGATAAACCACGCCGCTGCTACCCTGGTATACGCGTTTCTCCAGAAACATCGGATTCTTCTCGGGCGGGCCGGCGCCATAGGTTGGGAGAAGAATATCCTCTTCCCAAACTCTTACTTTCTTGTTCATACAGGCAATTATTTTGTTAGTTCTTTCTCTAATTCTTCCAGGCTTTTTCCTTTCGTTTCGGGAAGCTGCGAACGGATAAACAGGAATCCGGCAAAACAAATCCCGCCGTATATACAGAACGTTCCGGACGCTTTCAACCATTCATTCAGTATCGGAAATGTATACGTCAACAGAAAACAGGCTGTCCATAAAAAGAAGGTAGAGACAGCCATAGCGGCGCCGCGTATCCGAACCGGGAATATTTCGGACAAAACCACCCACACCACAGGAGCCAGCGACATGGCATAACAGGCAATAGCCAATACAACGAGCAATAACATCGGCCATCCGCTCACCTGAAAATAATAGCAACCTCCCATAACCGCATAAATAACGGCAAGGCCTGTCGAACCGACAAACATCAGGGCCCGCCGCCCCCAGCGGTCTACCGTATAGATAGCGACAAAGGTAAAAACAACGTTCGTAACGCCGGTAATCACAATATTCATCAATACATCGGATACGGTATAACCCGCAACGGAAAAGATTTCATGCGCATAGTTGAATATTACGTTGATGCCGCACCATTGCTGGAATACCGCCAGCACAACCCCGATAAGCAACACCTTCCGTACATTGGGTTGCAGCAAGGTTTTCCAGTCATTCTTTTCCTGTGACGGGGGAAGTTGCCGTATCTGATTGATTTCCGATCCGGCATACTGGCTTCCTCCTATCCGTTCAAACACGTTCCGGGCGGCTTCTTCCTTATGATTAACCGCCAGCCAGCGCGGGCTTTCAGGAATAACAAAGGAAAGGATAAAGAATACAATGGCCGGAACCAATTCTGCCCAGAACATCCAGCGCCAAGCCCAACCGACAGCATCGGCAGAGAGCAGGTTGCTATCCGGCATAAAGTATTTCCCAATCTGCCAGTTCGCCAATTGAGCCGCCAGTATGCCTAATACGATTGTCAACTGATTAATCGAAACAAAACGTCCCCTTACGGAAGCAGGCGACACTTCGGCAATATAAATCGGAGAGATATTAGAGGCTATCCCAATACCAAATCCCCCCAAAATACGATACAGTACAAACCAGGTAAAACTATCAACCGCCCCAGTCCCATAAGCGGAAACGGTAAATAAGACGGAAGCAATAATAAGCATCTTCTTCCTGCCGTACCGGTCGCTCCAGGCACCGGCCAGCAAAGCGCCCGCTAAGCATCCAATCAAGGCGCTGCTCATTGCCCACCCACGCAAAGAAGCCGACCCTTCTATGCCAAAAAACGGTTCATAAAAAATTTTAGCTCCCCCGATAACCACCCAGTCATATCCGAACAGCAGTCCGCCCATAGCGGAAACAAGGGTAATAAGCAGCAAATAGAATGTGTTTGTCTTCTCCATGGCCGATAAATAAACAGGTTATATCTTTTTAACATTTACAAAGAAATAACGTAACTACTCAGGTCGTATTCCCACATTGGATGTCAGCAAGACATTTCAAAGCAGTAAAAACATCCTGTCCATTTTTGATAGTGGTATCAATGACTGAGCGAATCCTGGCAAAGCGGT
>JAITRG010000118.1 GCA_031288515.1 Tannerellaceae bacterium | reverse complement strand
ACAAATCTGTTTCGAATACAGGATGGTTGAAATTTGCTTTGTAAATTTCAATAGCGGGTTTCCAATATTCAAACGCGCCCGTTATATCGATACCTGCCTTTTGAAATCCTAACGAGAGTCCCCCGCAACCTGCAAATAAATCAATCGCTTTCATAGTTAATTAAATAATTCGGGCGTATTAAAAATAATCGCGTCAAATCTCCTTTCGGGACTTAGCAGATTTTGACCTCCGCCTAAAATAATGTTTTTAATTTCGGCGCTTTTTATTCTGGGCCTGGTCAGTTCGGGGCAATGCATGATGGAATGCGTCATAATTCCGTTTACTGCAAATGCTTTATCATTTAATGTATTGTAAGAATAATCGTCAATTATTTGTTTTGGATAAAACTGTCCTGTTTTGGAAAAATCATACAACATTTTGAACAGCCAAACAATTGTTCGCGCCTGTCTGGTCATTTTAGGTATTTGCTGATTACGAAATTCTTTCATAATTAGCTCGACGAAAGCAAAATTACTCCAGACAAATACGTCGAGGCAATTTTCCGCTAATCTCGGAGATTTTCCTTCTGTTTTCCAAACGGGTTGCATGATTACAGGTTCTTGCCTGGAATTATTGTCAAGCATAATCTTATCAAGGCTGCAAATCATGTCGTTTATATGCGGCAGTACGATCTCAGGATTAGTCCAGTCGCGTAACCTGTCAAATTTTGCATCAAAATATTGCCGCAGTTGAAGGTGCGATTTCTGGTAAAGGGCGGCTATGCTACATGCCAGATAAATGATTGTCGGCGGCCGGGTTACTATTTCCGTCCCAAATTGATTATCGGCCAATTCGCAAGTAGTATTGTCCGGCAAAGCCGTCAATTTAATTTCCATTCCTTTAAGAACAGTTCCGTCGCTACGCTTTTGCGTTACCAGGTCTACTCTTGGCAGCTCGCCTATTACAAAGCGTTCGTAAGGAGTATAAACGCTTTCAAACGACAAAAACAAATCATCGGAATCAGGAGCTATGCCGTATAGCTTTTGCGTCGATATCCTGGTATGTTTGACTGTTTGCA
Source organism: Tannerellaceae bacterium (assembly GCA_031288515.1). GTDB lineage: Bacteria > Bacteroidota > Bacteroidia > Bacteroidales > Tannerellaceae > DFXE01. The sequence goes on along the minus strand of JAITRG010000118.1, from coordinate 33,785 downwards.
ACTTGTCTAACGTTAAATAGACGTTAGCCATATTTTTATGTTGCAGGTACGAAGCCAGCGCAACCGGGAATGAGGAATTAAATTGATTCTTCCCCCATGCGTCTTTTCGTTCAAAGTCTCTGTTCGAGCGCTTGATACCAAACAAACCTGGCTTTATTATTTGAGTTGTCATCACCTTTTCTATCTGAAATTTACATTTGCAAATGTATAGTTTTTATTTTATGTAGCAATGCTTTTTGCACGCGCAGTCGCTCCATGGCGCAGTAAATGTATCGTTATGCATATTCCGCTACCCCCCCCCCGCCAACGTATTCATGCTCAAACTGAACTACTGCTTCATGCTTTAACGCCCCGGCTACTTATGCTCAAGCTGAACCGTTTGCTTTATGCTTTAACGGGGCGGCTACTTATGCTCAAACCGAACCGCTTGCTTCATGCTTTGACGGGGCGGCTATTCTGAAATATTGCGTATATTTACGGGCAATTTATGGAACGGCAACAAAAACAATGTATCATGAAAGTTATCCGGATTACGCTGAAGAGCCTCCGCAACCAGGAATGGTTCGAGTTTTATACTGAATACAGGAAATATGTGGAAGAATTCGGGGCAGACGCCATCGGCATAAAAAGCTGTACGACCGGTTCGTCCTGCTTTACCAGAAGGCGGAACACCTGATGGTGGTATTGCGCAAGAGCGTTCATACCAAAGAGCTTAACGCGGCCGACAGGAAGCGCGACAGGCTTGTCAAAGGGCTGTACGGCGTCGCGAAAGGCTGGCGGGCGTATCCCGACGACGCCAGGCAAAAGGCCGCCGAACGGCTGTATATCCTGCTGAAGAAATACTGGGAGATTATCCTGGCAGGAAACCGCATCTCCGAATCGGCCGCTATATACAACCTGCTGCAAGACCTGCGGGGGAATTATGCCTCCAGCGTTTCGCTGCTGGAACTTACCGACTGGGTGGCGGCGATAGACGCGGCGGAGCAGGAGTTTCTGACAGCCAGATCCGAACGGGCGGAAGAGGAGGTGGAAAAGCCTAAAGAAAACCTGAGGCAGCTCCGCGGGCAAATGGACGCTTTCTACGTCGCCATGACAGAGGCCCTCAATGCAAGGCTGCCGGCCGACGGTCTGGGGGGCAATGTTGTGGCGGAACCGGACGAAGTCATTCCCGAATCTCGCGCGAACGCGCCATACCAGTTCGTAATAACATGGAACGAAACCGTGAAGCTGTATCGCAACTCCCTGGCGCAGCGGGCCGGACACAGAACCAAAAGCCACGAAGCCGGCGGCCCGGAAGCCTGACCTGCACGCAAGACAACATAAACGGCAGAGGCCGCCCTGTTCCTTCAAGCAGGGCGGCCTCTTTTTTTTGCCCTTGCCCGATTTGGGCAAACGTAAATCAAAACTGTTTCGCTCTTGTCCGATTTGGGCAAACAGGAAATCAAAAAAAATCGCGTTTGCTCAAATCCGGCAAACGCGAAATGAAAAGTTTTGTCTCCGGCGCAATGGGCGGAGGGAGGGCGGTATTAATTTTCCGCCATGTTACGGTAATAGCGGGGGGCGTAGCCGGGCAACAGTTCCGGGTGGAAAACCCAAATCAGGTCTTTCAGCAGATAGTCCGGGCGGATGGGGAATTCTTCGTAATAAGGCGTGTTGCCGGTGTTGCAGGCGTAGATGGCGCGGTTCTTCCAGGCGTCGAAGTTCTCGTAGGGAGCGTATTCGGCGCGGAGGCTGCCGTACGTCATCTCGTCGGCCTGGTTGTACTTTATCAGCCATACGTCGGCGTGGGAAGCCCGGTCCAGTACCGTTTCGAAAGCCAGCGGAGCGCTTCCCGCGCCGGGAATGTCTTTAAATATATAGTCGGCGCCGGCGTCGGCAAAGAAATGCGCTACATAGCTGTCGCTTCCCGGCACGTACCAGATGGAGCCATACCGCTTTTCGGACAATACCGCGGGGCGGACGGCGGACGTCAGGGCCAGCTCCCTGAGGGCCAGGTAGCGCGCTTCGGTATCCGCGAAGATGGAATCGGCTATCGCTTCCTTCCGGAACAGCAAGCCATAGAAACGCCCCCATTCGGCGCGTCCCAGCGGGAGCGACTCCATATAATCGGCGGCTTCAACGACAGGAATGCCCAGTTTCCCGGCCTGCCCGTAGCTGCCGTTCTGAAAGGGAGAGGCGATGATATACTCTATGCCCATATCGATCATCTTTTCCACGTTGGGGGCGGTTGCCATGCCCAGGTCGGCGATTCGCCCGTCGCGCAATCCTTCCTTCACGGCGGGCGAAGACATATACTGCGGTTCGCATACGCCGGCAATCTGGCCGGCTTCCCCCAGCTGTTCGATGATGGAAGCATGTACGGAGGTGTAGACGGCTACGTTGCGAAGGGGCGTTCGTACGACCGTTCCTTCGGGCAGGCCTTCGGGCGCCGGGCGGTCTCTGTCTATCAGCAGATAGCGCTGCAGCAGCCGGGTCGTATCCCAGGGGTCGATCACGTCTACGGCGATATAGCCGTCGCATCTTTCTACCGTAAAGCCCTTGGCATAACGGATGCTGTCCGGGCCGTCGGCCGCTGCGGCAGAAACATGTTTTCCCGGCTGCGAACAGGCCGCAGCCAGGAAAAGAAAACATATAAATAGCGTTTGCTTCATGCGTTATCCGTCATGCTATTCGTTTACAAAGGCAATCCATTTGGAAGCATAGCCGCCCGTGTCGACGGCTTTTCCTTCCAGCGTCCCGCCGGGAGCGAACAGGTATAAAGAGCTTGTAGCGCCATAAGGAGCTTCGAGTATCAACAGTTGCCCGCTAACGGGATTGACGGCAAGAACAGGCGAGTTATCAGGCGATATGGCGTCTGCATCCTGAATAAAATTATCGCTTATTACTTCCTCCGTCAGCGCGTTATATTTCTTAAAGGTAATCTTGCTTTCTCCCCATTGTCCGAACAATGTATACAGCTCGTCATTAACCAGCGTCATAGAAGTAGCGTTGCCCAGAACGGTTACTTCGTTTGATTGTCCGTCTATGCGTTGCAGCGTATTCTTTATATTGCCATAGTTGCCCATAGATATAACATAGATATCGCCCTGGCTGTCGGCTTTCAATTGCGTAGGGTTGATAATTACTTCTATTTCCTTTTCTACGGCGAACGTTTCCAGGTCGATAACCGATACCGTTTTGCCATAACCGCTGCCATAGTCAAGCCCGCCGGAGTTGGCCACATACAGCTTGCCGCCGGCCACGGTCAACTGTTCGGGATAACGCCCTACCTTCACTTCCTTTTCTATTTCCAGCGAAGCCGTATCGAGCACGGCTACCGAATGGCCGTAGTAGTAGCTTACGTACACTTTCCCGGCGCCGGCCGCCATGCAGCGCGGATTCACCGGTTCGCCTGCGGGCGCGATACTCTTTATTTCCTTTGCATCCCTGTCTAATACCGCCAGCCGGTTCGAACCCGATACGGTGACATACATTCTGGAGCCATAGATCAGCATCTGTTCCGCTCCGTCGCCCAGGCCTTTCCCGTTGGCCGTCTTATACACGTCGGCGGTCAGGACGCCCGTCGTATAATCGTAATAACTCAGGGAAGCATTGTTTTCATTCCAGTTTCCGCTGTTCAGGATATAGAAGCCGCCTTTTGTGTACGCATCTTCAATCGCTATGGAATAAGCCGCCTCGCCGTAGGCCGACAGGGTTACGATGCGCAGGTAAGCCTGATAAGCGGTTCCTTCGGGAATTTCGAAAGAGGTGGCGCCGGCTGCCGCTTCGCCGATTTTCGTTACTTTGCCGGCGCTACTGCCGTTCGTTTCTTCGCCGTCTCTGCTGTCGGCGGTATAGATCGCGTAGCCGGTCACCGCTTCCGCGTCGTCGGCCGGGACGCTCCACGACAGCGTGCCGGCTATCTGCCCGGGCCTGAGGTCGGCGTCTTCAAACGAAGGATTCGTTACGATGGGAAAGCCCACGTTGTCTTTTACGGACAGGGCAACCATATTTGTCGACTCGCCGGCCGCATTCCGGGCAACGACTATCAGGTAAAGATCGGGCCCCGCCGGGATGTCGGTTCCTGCCGGGACGTCGAACGATTTGGAACCTTTGGGCGTTTCGCCCGCCTTGATTTTCTTTTCCGTAGCCGTGCCGCCCAGGTATATTACATACCCGTCAATGTTGGTTTCCGGTTCGGGAAGCGCCCAGGTAAGGGTTCCGCCTATTTTGCCTTCCGTCTTGTCCGTATCGGTAAAGGAAAGGTTGCTCACGCCTCTGGCCGGCGTTACCTGATTGTCGTCGTCGTCGTCGCACGACGTAAATACAAGCGGCATTGCCGTCAATGCGCAGATACTAACTAAGTAAAATAACTTTTTCATGATTGTTTGATTTTATTCTGATTAAAAAATATAATGAATACTCCCTCTGAACGAACGCCCCGGCATCGGGTAATACCGGATAACGTCGTAGGTAACGTTTCCCAGGTTTACCGCTTCCGCCTGCAGGCGAAGAGACGACTGTTTGAAAGCTATCGTGCGCCCGAACGACAGCTGCTGCTCGACATAACCCTTCATCAGGTTGGCTTCCATGTTCTGCGGAAGCGAATAGCGCCGTCCCACAGCCGTGGCCAGCCAGCTTACGTTTACCCACGGGTTCTCCCACGATACGGAAGCCGTCGCCGTATGTGCCGGCGTGTACGGCAGCTGGTGGCCGTATATTTTCGAGTCTCTGTCCGTTTTGTCGACGGCTTCCTGCCAGGCATACGAACCGCCCGCCTGCAGGAACATCCCCGCCGGCAAGGCGAAACGGGCCGACAGGTTGGCGTCTATACCCCTGATCTCTACCTTCCCCATATTCATCATCTTCCAGACAAACAGGGTGGGCAGCGCCACTATCTTATCGTCTACCCGGTTGTAATACCCGTCTACCGTAAGGCTCAGGTAATCCAGCCCGACTGCCGGGAATGTGCCGCCCCAGGTAAGCCCCAGGTTGTACTGCGTAGCCTTTTCCGGGTCTAAATCCTTATTGCCGATGCGGTTGTAGTATAAGTCGTTGAACGTGGGAACGCGGAAAATATGCTGGCAGGACGCCCGGATACGCAGGTTCTGCCCGCTCAACACTCTGTAAGAGACGCTGGCGGCGGGCGAAAGGCGTTTCCTGTCGGCGGCGGCCTCGCCCGTTTCTACCGCCTCGGCGATGAACGTGCCCAGCAGGCTGGCGGTGGCCGTCAACCGGCTATCCCTGTACTGCGCGGCCAAAGCCGTCAGCGAAGTGAACCGCTCCGGATACAGGCACTTGGGAATCGTAGCGCTCAGGGTATTGACAAAAGCGTCTTCCGCTACGGAAAAAAACAGGTTGCCGCCGGGCGCATACAGCAAAGCCGCCGAAGCGTAATATTCGCGCTGCGTATACACGTCTGTCTGCTGTCCGTCGGGGTATTTACTGTGGAAATCCTGATAGCGCACCCGGGAATAATCAAACTTGCCCTGCGCCTTAAACGTAAGCCGGCTGCCGAAGCGATTCTCATAAACGCCCTGTACGAAGCCGTTCCGGTTGCGAAGCCGCTCCCTGTGGTAGTCGTTATAAAGGATAACGGAGCCGGGAAGCCCGCGGCGCGAATCAAACCAGTATCCTTTCAGGCGTAAATCCCCCCGCCTGCCCCAGCCGGCAAAGAGGTTGAGTTCCGTACGGAAGCTCCGGACGTCGCTGTTCTTCCGCTTCTCGCGGGTGACGATATCGCCGTTTGTAAACGTATAGGGGTATTGCCCGTCGGCGCGAAGCCAGTCGGCATGAAGGGAAGCGGCGTACGGCTTGCCCAGCTTGCGCCCGACGCGCAGGGACGGGTTCAGCATACCGAAGGAACCGGCTTTCATCTGTCCTTCCAGGCGGTAATCTTTCCCGTCGAACCGGGGCGTTTGCGTCGTAATGCTCAAAGCCCCCGCGGAGGCATACATCCGGGCGGTCTGAAAGATGTTGCCGCCCTGTCCGACAGAGAGGGATACCGTTTCTATATTGTCTAACGTAAAGCGTCCGATATCCACCTGCCCGCTCTGCGCGTCGGTAACGGTTACCCCGTCGTAGCTTACGGCCGTATGCTGCGCCCCCAGGCTGCGCACCGAAACTGTCTTCAGCCCGCCGATACCGCCGTAATCCTTCACGGTTACGCCCGAAAAACGTTTGACCGCTTCGGAAAGGCTCTGCAAGCCCAGGCTCCGGAATGTCGCCTGGCCGAGCCATTGAACCGGAGCGCCCTCGCGCAGAACGGAAGGACGCGCCTTTTCAACCACTTCCACGCCGGAAAGTTCGCGATACGTAATACTGTCTCTCTGCTGAGCGGCCGAACAGACAGCCGCCAACAGACAGACGCAGAGCCAAAGCCCTTTCTTATAAAACAACAAATTCGGCATATAATTTTCGTCTTCCAATTATTTTCACCCGAAACAATTGCATCAAAAAAAAACGAACGATGGCAGGTTTTCTGGCTTGTCCTTCCCGTCCGGCCGCCTTCCCAAGAGAACCTGCAATAGTCTACTCGTCTCTCTCAGTGGCAATGAAGAATGCCGGGGTTTACAGAACTTACAGCTACGGGTATAGCTCCGGCCTTTCACCGGATTCCCTTTTACTAACCTTTTACGAACATAAAAGGCTACACCATTATTCCGGCGGTAAAGATATGTATTAATATCGGACGCCACACTACTCCCCCCACTTTTTAACGCCCGAAGCGCCTCGAAGAAAGCCTGACCCGGCTGCGCCTCCACGGGAGGGGGCGTCTCCTTGGCGGGGGCGGAGCGCCCGGTCTTTTGCGCGAGGGATGGGAGCGGAAAGCCCGGAGGGAGCCGGAGGCGAGCGAGGACTTGGAGCGGACAGCCCGACCCGACCGGATGGAGGGGCACGCCCTGACGGGGCTGGCTAAACGGCGGTGGTTTTTGATGCGTTGTGGCGGTATTGTTTGACGGCTTTTTTGATGGATTGCAGTCCGAAGGCGTCCGGGTGCAGTTTGTCTGGGGGGAGTATGATGATTTCTGCGGCGTCGTCTGCGGCTTTGGCCTGGTTGAAACTGTCTGTGTGGCATTCGAAAAACAGGTCCAGGGTGTGTACTTCGAAACCTGAATAGGGGTAGATGTTGGGAATGGAGAACAGATAGCGGCAGTTTGTGATGGCGAGGCCGGTTTCTTCCTGTATTTCCCGCCGGACGGCTTCTTCTGCCGGTTCGTACATGTCGACAAAGCCTCCGGGCAGGTCCAGCGTGTCTTTGGCCGGGTGTTTGGCGCGGCGTACCACTAGCAGGCGGCCCTTTTTATCTTTCAGAAAGCAGGCAACCGCCGCCGACGGGTTGAAATAATAGGTGAACCCGCAGGCTGTGCATTGTTTCGCCTTTTCGTTCCGGGCTTCGAACGATTCCGAACCGCAGGAGGGGCAATATCTGAATTGATGGAGGGGGTGCATTCTTTTCTGGATAAGCGGCAAGGCGGGGACGGTCTGTCATTGTTTCCGGCTTGCCGCTTACGGGTAGAAACGTTAGAAATCCTTTGTTTCCCATCCTAACGCGCTGGCGCCTAATACGGCGGCGTCTGATTCTTTCAGTTGGGAGAACAGCAGTTTTGTTTTACCGGCAAAAACTTTCAGTACATTTTTGTCTAAAGATTCTTTGACGGGTTTCATTATCAGGTCGCCGGCTTTGGCCAGGCCGCCAAACAGGATAATGGCTTCGGGGCTTGAGAATGCGACAAAGTCGGCAAAGGCTTCGCCCAGCATGCTGCCGGTGGCGTTGAAGATTTCAATGGCCAGTTTGTCGTTCTTCATCGCGGCGTCGTATACGTCTTTAGAGGTTATTTCGTCGGGATTCAGGTTGCGCAGGATGCTTTCGTCGGTACGGATTTCCAGGTATTCGCGCGCTGTGCGTGCAACGCCTGTGGCGGAGGCATAGGCTTCCAGGCAGCCTTCGCGTCCGCAGCCGCACATGCGTCCGTTATGGCGGCGCGTGATTACGTGGCCCAGTTCGCCGGCAAATCCGTCGTGTCCGTATACCAGGTTGCCGCCGATCACAATGCCGCTGCCTACGCCTGTGCCGAGCGTGATCATGATAAAGTCTCTCATGCCGCGCGCGGCGCCGTAAGTCATTTCTCCGATGGCTGCGGCATTGGCGTCATTTGTCAGCGTTACGGGGATACCGTTTAGTTTCTCGCTGATTAACTGGGCTAAAGGAATGGTTCCTTTCCAGGGGAGGTTTGGCGCAAATTCAATACATCCGGTGAAGTAGTTGCCGTTCGGCGCGCCTACGCCTATGCCTTTAATTTTGCCGTGCCCGCCGGCCTGTTCGATTATACGTTCGAGTCCCTGGGCCAGTTCGCCGACATAGTCGTTTACGTCGGCATGTTTGCCTGTCTTTATTGAACAGCTGTACAGGATCGTGCCTCTTGCATCTACTATCCCGAATACGGTATTGGTTCCGCCAATATCGATACCTATTACATAAGGTTTCTCCATGATTTTATAATTAGGATTAATAATGAAAATTCAATCGGGGAACAAATATAGCAGGATTCTGACAGATACAATAGAAATCAGTCATAAAAATGCCGGTTTTATAGCGCACATTGATGTTGAAATCGACAGGGAACATTGCCAGATCCAGGGAGGCGGTTGTTTTTGCCTGAATTATGCGGGGAGCGAAATGGCTGTTTTCGTGCTTGTACAACTCCGGGCGGAGCGGTTGGAAAGCAAGGGTATTGGAAGTTCGTCGACAGACTTCCAATACCCTTCATACCGTTTATTTATTGTCCTGATTCTTCCAGCTCAGCCAATGTGCTGATTGGAGTCTCGTTCTTCTCGTAACCGGCATAACCGTAGTTCTGATTGATACGCCCATTCAGGTTGGAATCTATATTCGACTGCGTGACCGGCCAGAAGATATTGTGCTTTGCCATCTTGTATTCGTCATTATGCAGGGTTTTTATACCTTTATTATAGTAATTGTTGTACTTCGTAATGCGGCGCCACCAGTAGCTGTCGCTGTTTTCGTCCGCCAGGCTTTTGGGAGACTCATACGTTCCTTCCTTATTTGCCTTAATAAATGAAACGCGAACCAACTCTACATGGCGCAGTTCTTCGTACATCAATTCGCGCGCGCGTTCATCCATAATAATATCCAGACCATCCAGACCGCTCAGTTCGCCTGCCGTAAACATTTGGGTACAATGCGCGCGCTTGCGGATCGTATTCACATCGGCGGCGGCTTTCGCATAATCGCTCATCCAGTAATACGCTTCGGCTCTCAACAGATACGCTTCGGCCAAACGGTAGAGATACGCATCGCCAGGGCCGCCAATATAATCTACGCCTGTGTAGCCATTGGATACATTCCGTTCGGCGTCATCCACCCATAGCTTGTAATAAGGATAGCCATACCAGCAACGGATCGTATCCTGACAAAGCAATGTTCCATCATCTGCATATTTCCGGACAGGCTTCATGAAGTATTTCTCATCTTCCGTACCAACGAGGCTTGTATTATTATACTTAAACTCTTCCATCTCGAACCAGTTACCTGTCTCATTGCTGTGGCGGAGATCGTTCGGGTCAGTCCACATACTCTTCTCTGCGAAGCAGGTCGGGCGGACAAAACATTCTCCTCTGCCGGCAACGGCCCGGAAGTCGATATATTCAGGATATTGAGCCATAACGGCCGGCGTTCCGGCCAATCGTCCCATTCCTGCATTCTGCTTGCTTGGCGTGAGGATGCCGCGATTCACGTCGGTCATGCTCCAGAACGGAGTGAAGTTGTATAAATAATGAGTATGTACGCGGCTGTCCGGATTTTCAAAACGGCTCATGAGAGTCATGATACTTTCTTTATTGGCTGCAATCGATTTGTTTACCGGCCGGTGTAAGTCCCATAATACATTCCGCGTCATCGGGCGTACATCCGGACAGGGATTTTCAAACGTACCGAAAGGTTCTTCCATCAATTCGTAACCGCAATCGTTGATAAGCGTGTTTGCTGCGCTGACAGCCTTTTCAAAATGTCCGCCTGCCAGATAGTATTTAATTAACAGCATCAGGCATGTGCCTTTATTCTCTTTGCCCCAATCGTCTCTCATCGGGGCATGTTCGGCGGCAAACTCCAGGTCTTTGATCATCTTCTCTATTACCACTTCCATCTTCACCGAGCGGAAATCCAGTTTGGGAGTAGTTACTTCCCTTGTTACTAAAGGCACGTCGCCAAACTGGAAGGTCATGTGATAATACCGCCAGGCGCGTTGGAAGTAAGCTCTCGCCATCATTTGATTCTTTACGGTTTCATTCATCTCTATATCCGGCAACCTTGAGATTACGGCGTTGGCAAAGCTTGTTCCCCCCACGCCGCTGCTCCAGAATGCATTGGATAGATTAGAGCCAATCCATCCATTATTAGAAGTCGGGGAAATATCCGTCACAAAGTTCTGCGATCCGCCCAAGTCGGAGATTGCCGAAACGGCGACGTCCGAGAAAATCAACTCCGATGATACCGCCGTACCGCCGCCGCCTAAATAATAATAAAGTAAATCGCTCCGGCAACGCGTAAGCGCGCTTTCCAGGCCTTCTACGGTTGAAAACGTTTTGCTGGGTTCGTAGAACGACAGGGGTTCCGGCTCCAGCCAGCTCTCGGAGCATGAAGCCAGCATCAACAGGGCAGAACCAAGATACAGCGATTTTAACAGATTCTTTTTCATAAGGATGATTAATTAAAAAGTTACACTTGCGCCAATCGTATACGTCCGGGGCATGGAACCGCCCGTTTCGACGTCCCAGTAATTAGCCTTTGACCAATCTTTCGAGAAAGCCAGGATCGCTACGTTACGAATCGTTCCGTAGAGACGGATATCCTGCGTATGCAGCGTATTCGCAATTCTTTTCGGTACTTTATACCCAACAGATATATTTTCCAGACGGATAAAATCTCTGCGAATTATCTTTTGAGGTTCTACATTCGCAGGAAGAGTAGATTTTAAACGGGCAAAAGAGTTCGATTTGTTCTCTGCCGTCCAGTAGTCACGCACGGGACTGTTCCGGTAATCGCCTTTAAAATCAAAAAAATTCAGATAATCGGTACTTGTTGATTTGTGTCCCAGATAAGAATAGAGATTGAAAGAGAAATCCCAATTCCTGAAGAGAACAAATTCATTGCTCAACGACAAACGGACTTTCGGGTCTCTTACGCCGCAGAATTCTTTATCGTCCTGCGATATGCGATAGTCGCCATTCAGGTCGTTCGCCCGGGCGTCGCCCGGCTTCTGTCCGTACCTGGCCGCTTCCTCTTCTTCGCCAACCTGCCATACGCCAATAAACTTATTAGCCCAGATCGTTGACATATCACGGCCGATAAACCAGCCTTTGTGTACGTCGTCGACTTCTTTTGAGCCAACTACATTCCCATTGGCGTCTACTATATCTTCATACGTGTAATACAAGTGTTCGATACGGTTCCTGTTATGCGACATTCCGAAAGTGGTTGCCCACATGACGTTTTCCTTTTCAATATTAATTGAGTTCAGGGAGAACTCAAACCCGCTGTTCGTTACCCGCCCAAGGTTTGTTACTACCGACGAATAACCGGTAACATTAGGCAGGCTGCGATCCATCAGTAAGTCTGTCGTCGGCATATAATACCATTCAGCGCTGCCATTCAGACGATTGTCGAGGAAGCCAAAGTCGAGACCAGCGTTCCAGGACGCCGTGCTTTCCCATCTCAAGTCGTTATTCGACATACGGGCTATTTGCAATGTGGATAGCTCGTACAAAGACCCTGTCTGCGTGGCATACGTATATTTACTGATACCGCTTGTCGTTAATTGAGACAAAGCCTGATAGATACCTACCTCGCGGTTGCCGTTCTTACCCCAGGAGAGGCGAAGTTTGCCGTTACTCATCGGAACCCGGTTGAAGAACTTTTCATTTGTAAAGTTCCATGCCAAAGCCAGCGATGGGAAAGTTGCGTGAGGATTGGAACGTCCGAACGCAGAATATCCGTCGCGACGAACCGAAGCAGTAATCATATACCGGTTATCATACGAGTAGAACAAACGGCCCATCATGGCGTCTCCCGTATATTTCTCATCGTTCGACGAGATCGACTTCTCGTTGGCAGCCTGCACATAATGCCACTGCAGGATATCTGTCGGAGAGAACTGCGAACTGTTCATCCGTTCGCTCCAGTATTGATATTGTTCAGCGCTTTGCAGCAATGTCACGTCGAACAGGTGTTTATCGGCAAACGTATAATTCCATTTAATGATATTATCCAGTGTCCAGACAATCGAACGTGCAGAGAATCTGTCTGCCGAACCGTGCGTAGTGTCGAAAACGCTTTCCGAACTGCTCCAGTTCCTGTCGTGTTGCCAGCTATAACGGGGCGCAAAATTAAACTGGTATGAGATATTAAACGGCAGCTTCAGCTTTCCGTACAGGTTAGTCGTGACGGTTTGCGTTCCGGCGCTTTTCGTTGACATGGACAAACTGTATTCGCTGTTCGTCCCCGGCGCTTGATGTCCTTGCCCCATGGGCCATGGATTCAGCGTACCATCTTCATAATAAGGAGTTGAATAGGGAGAGTTGTAGCACATGCCGCTCCAGTCTACGCGCTGGAATCCTTCATCGCGGGTTTGCAGAAGCAGGTTGGCTCCTACTTCGAGGAAGTCGGTCGCCTTCGCATCCAGACGCAGGTTTGTACGGTAGTTCACGAAGCGGTCGCCCCGCTGGTTGCCCTCATTATCTTGATAGCCCAGCGACCAGTAATAGTTTACGCGATCCGTTTGTCCGGAAAGGCTTACATTGTAATTCTGGCGTAAGCCGGTTTGCCATACCGCGCCATACCAGTCGTAAGTTTCGCCTGCAAAGTAATTCTTCCGTTCCACATCGCCCAGTCCGATACGCTGCAACCATACGTCTTCCATATTGTCTGATCCCTGGCCGATCGCATCATAAGTACGCCACTGCTCTTCGGTCAAGCCGTACTTCTGCAGGTTCTCCGGCGTCGGTTTGCTGTAATAACCCTGCTTTTCGAAACCGTTGCTGCTGGTTGCGTAGTCCGAACGATATTGCAGATATTCCTTCGGTTTATAGTATTCGCGGTTGGCGCCCATTGTGGCAAAACCCACGCTGCCGTCGAACTTCACCGTCGGCTTATCTCCCCGTCCCTTCCTGGTTGAGATAATAATAACGCCGTTCGCCGACTTCGCGCCATAAATGGCAGCCGAAGAAGCGTCTTTCAATACGTCGATCGATTCGATATCGACAGGATTGATTTCCGACAGTTCTCCATTAAAAGGAACCCCATTTAAGACGACCAGAGGTCTTGCTGCCGCTTCGCCTTTTAATGTGCGCGTCCCGCGTATAAGGAAAGAAGGAGATTCTTTAGCGTCACTCGATGAAGGGCCAACAATAAGTCCGGGAGCCGTGTTACGGATAATATCCTGTACAGTCGCAGGACGCTGGAAAGCCAGCTTTTCGGCATTCACGTGACTGATCGAGCCGGTCAGGTCCTGCTTGCGCATCGTACCGTATCCGACTACGACTACTTCGCTCAAAGCCTGAGAGTCTTCACGCATGGTTACAAGGAAGTTATTCCGGTTACCCACCGTTATTTCCTGTGCGACATAACCAATGTAAGAGATTTGCAATACGGCTCCATCGCCGACCGGCAAGGAGAAGTTACCGTTCACATCGGTGATCATACCGTTTGCCGTTCCCTTCTCTACAACGTTCGCGCCGATAATGGCTTCGCCACGGTCATCCAGTACCGTACCGGTAATTGTTTTCCTGCCCGTTTGAGGCAGTTCAGGCGGAGAGTTTGTATTGTTTGCCTGCAAACTGCTTGCGATCGAAAAGAGTAGAATCGTTAGTAGCTTCACATGGATACCTGATTTTCCTGCCGCCAAAAGGGTATACCCTTTGGCATGATATATTTTTTTCATTCTTTGTACTCGAATTTAATTAAATAATGATTTATTATTGTTTGATAGAAGGCCGGAATTAGCGCTATCTTTTCCCGGTTTTTTGTGATTCTTTCGTTTATTTCATAGGCAGTCTTCTATTTAGTAGTTTAACAATACAGATTAATATCAGTTCATCATGACTAATTGCCGTGCGTTTTATGGCATGAACGAACGATTGTAAAATTAGCGCTTGCCGGCAGGGAGGGATAACGGAAAATGATCGTAATCTTTATTAAAATGACTATTCTTTTATTCTTACAGGCTTGGCAAAGGTATGGGATTCATTCCTTTGGTAATACTCCCGGTACTTGATGGGGGTAAGTCCGGTCTTCTTTTTAAATATGGCGTTAAAGTGAGTGGGGCTTTCATAACCGGTTCGGCAGGCTATCTCCTGGCAGGTGAAATTTGTGGCTGCAAGCAGTTCCTTGCTTTTCTGTATGCGGATTTCCTGCAGGTATTGATGGGGAGAAAGTCCGGTGTATTGCTTAAAGTTACGGCGGAAGTTGGAATAGCTCATACATATTCTGTTCGCAACCTCCCCGACGGTTATATTCGTATGGGAGTTTTCAAACATGATAAGCTTAGCCTTATCGATCAGTTGTACCGATTGGCTTTGGTAGAAAGCCTGTGATTTATCCAGCGAATGCGTCATACCCAGCAGGAGATTGGCTATACCGCCAAGGATTTGCTGGAACCCGGCTTTCTGTTCGGTTGCGACATTTATCGCCAGCTTGAAAAGCAGCACGATTTCGAACGAATGACCGACATTGAAGACTTTCTTCTGTTCTGTAAAGAAACCGTTTTGAACGAGTTCTTCCATACTGTTACCTTGGAAGCCGATCCAATACTCGTCCCATCCGGCGGCAGGGTCAGGCTTATAGTTATGCCATTCGCCCGGGAAGATCAGGAGCATGTTTCCGGCAGAGAGGCGTATGTTTTTCTGTATATCGGAAGAAAATGTTCCGCTTCCATCGGCTATATATAATAATATGTATTCATCCAGCGTCCGCCCTTTATGGGTGGAAAAGAGGTATTGCGTAGGATGATTCCTTGGGGGATAGGCGGCATGAGGCTCGCTCCGTTGATAACCGGCCGTAGTAACGGTTATTCCCCAAAGTTTGTCTTGTCTGTTGGATATTAAGTATTTTATGTTCACATCCCACCCCATTCTTTGTTCCAGATATGTGCTTAAATGCAAAGATAGCGAAAAATATTAAGTAACATCATACTCCTTATATCTCCTTTGTAAACAACCAGGCCCGCTTTTCAAATCCCTGCTTCTCATAGAACGCATGCGCATTTGTGCGATGGAATGCGCTGTCGAGTTCCAATTGCTTACAGCCGCGATTCTTTGCGATTGCCTCCATTTCATTCATCAACAACTTGCCGATGCCCCGGTTCCTGTATTCGCCGTCAACTACCAATTCATCAATATTTCCAAGGTTTGCCTGCATCCATAAACTGTTTTTAATGGTCAGCGAACAATATCCTGCCAGCTTTTTATTGTCGGTTGCGCACATATAGATTTGGGAATCGTTCCCGAGGCCTTTTCCGATTACTTTCCTGACTGCGTTCGCGTCAATGGACTTGCCCGGCCATAACTGCTCCAACAGTTTTAGTAAGCCGTCCAAATCCTCTGGGGTCAATTGTCTTATTTCAATCATGGTTTATGCTTTTTCTCCAATTTCCAAACCAATAAGTCATCTTCTTCGGTAAGGTATTCAAACCCTAATTTCAGTATCGTTTTTCTTGAAGCTATATTCGATTTATCGCAGCGGGCTATGATGCGGTTAACGTCATCATGGCTTAATCCCCATTTTAATAACGCCTCTACGGATTCGCGGCAAAAGCCTTTTCCTCTTCTGCTCGGTATAATTCCAAATCCTGTTTCAACATTCCCTTCGTTATCCGGCCTTCCGGTATATCCGGCGCTTCCTATGATTAAATTGCTTTCCTTTTCAATGACTAACCACAGATTGAATCCGTCCTTTCCGTTCTTCTTTACTAATTCTTCAAACACGGGGAAGGCTTCCTTCAAATCATCTTCCGGCCATTCTTCATTATACCCATATCCGGCCCATTGTTTTGGAACGCCTCCCGAGAGCGCATTCATTATCTCCAGGTCAATTGGAATTAAAATGGTTCTGCCGGTAATTAATTTCATGTCAATATTCTTCTCAAAACAAACGCTGCTGCCCAAACATTCGTATGGCCCGTAATTGGGTATTCTTACATACCCTTTCTTTTGATACAGGTTGATGACTTCGGGCAGTTTTTCTCCGGTTCCCAGCATACGCCGGGTAACGTTCAGTTCTTTTGCCCAGCGTTCCAATTCGTCCAATAGCATGGAGGCGACGCCTTTTCTCCGTTGATCTTCCCTGACGAACATCCGCTTTATTTCCATCGTACCGGGCGAATACGCGCAGATAGCCCCGCAGCCAACGGCTTCGCCGGCGGAATAGGCTACAACGGCATAGTTGATTGTATCGATCCGGTTGAAAGGCTCGCAAGTGCAGTGCGCCGTTTTATCCGATTCATCCAGACAGTTATCCAGTAAAAAGACAAGTTTCTGAAAATCTTCGTTCTCCGGGTTTACTCGTTTGATTGTTATCATGGTAAATCATTTTATACGTGCAAAGCTATGATATTTCCGGGAAGATTTCAGGAAGGTTCCGGGAAGATTCATATTATTTTTACTTTAACGCATTCATTCCCTCTTATCACGGATTGTGCGGCGCTATCTTTCAGCTTCCAGCCGGTTTATAAATACTTGCGTATGAACGGCTATGGCTGAAAGGTCTTCTTTCAGCCTCGTTTCAGCAAAAAAATTACAGGGCCGGTAAAAAAGAAAAAAATCATTGCGTCCTCTTTTCCAAACCATTACGATGACTTTAGAACGCCGTTGCGACGCCTTTGGTAAACCATTGCGAAGACTCTGATGAAGCATTGCGAAGAGTTAAAAAAAAGCGCTATGACGCCTTCAACAGACCATTATTATGGTTTGGCAGAGAGTATATAATGGTTTACTAAAGGCATTATAATGGTTTACTCAACACGCTATAATGCTTTTTTTTGAAATAAATCTCTCTCCTCCGGCTCCGGCTGTAAGGAAACTGAAAGGTCTTCTTGCGTCTCCTTTCAGAATTTCATCCTGTAAACCAATCGGTTGCAAAAAATCTGAAAGCTGAAAGGAGAGGCGAAAAGTATCGTTTAACAGGGGAATTCAACACGCTTGAAAATTTGGCGCGGTTGCCCTGGATATTTTTTATCTACGCCGGCGCAAACCGCCCTGCACTGAAGTACAAACAGGTTCGTTTCAGTTTTCAGAATATTTATACACAGGCATTTATACGCAGACTGAAAACTGAAAGAAGGGCGTGAAAAGAGATAAAAGAAGCTTGTTTACATCTCTATGCCCGGTAAATGAGACGAAGGATGAGGTTATTTCTTCTCTTTTTCTCCTTCAAAGGAGTTGGCTGATTAATTGGCCGGCTTGCTGATCTATGGCGCTTTGGAGTTGCTCTTTCAGGGTGTGGAAAGCTTCTTGGGGGTAGGAGCGTTTGATTATGCCGTCACTCAGGTAGTGAATGTGGTTACAGCAGCCTGTCAGTGATTCGTAAATGTGGGAGGTGACGATCAGGGTGGTTCCTTTGTTTTGCAACTGTTTCAGAATGGTTGTCAGCAGGAAACTGCTCTCAAGGTCTAAGCCATTGAAAGGCTCGTCTAAGATGAGGATGGGTTTGTCTTGCTTTAATACGGCGAGTAAGGCCAGTTTTTTGCGCATGCCAGTGGAATAGTTTTCGGTGATTTCGTCAGGCGGCAGGGCGAACAGTCGTTGCCAGCGCTCTATATCAAACGCGGCCTTTCCTTCCGGGAAAAGGGACAGGTATTCGCGTCCGGTCATATAGGGGTAGAAGTAATTTTCGGCTTCCAGATAGGCGACGTCTCTCCTTTTCACCTGTTGGTTATTGTAAACGATTTGTCCGGCTGTGGGGGCGATAAATCCGTAGATAGCGTTCAGAAGCGTCGTCTTCCCGGCGCCATTCAGGCCGGCAAAACCGTGCGCTTTACCCGTTTCCATCGAAAGGCTGAGGCCTTTTAATACAGGTTCCTGTTTTTTATAACAGACTGTCAGATTCTCAATTGTAAGCATATAGATAGGGCGTCAGGTTTCTACGGGCCATCAGGTAATAGCGTATAAGCAGGAATAGCGTGACGGGGGCCAGGAAAGGAACTAATATCCCCATAAGCGAAAGGCCTGCCGACATCTGCCCGCTTACGATTTTCTTACCAGGCTCGTACAAAGCGTACTTGGAGACAATGAACAAGACGATATTCAAAACGGCCAGCACAAAGAAGCCCAACGCCAGCCGCCAATCGCCCGGACGTATCAGCGTATAGATCAGGCACGGCGGCATGGCGGCCAGGGAGTAAAGCCCGGCGTTAAGCCTTATTTTATAATGAAGAAACCGTTTCGTTCCCATTTCATATGCGTTCAGTAAAGCGATCGATTCGCAATCTCTAAACCCTCCGGTTACAAAAACAACGCAAAACCAAAGAGGCGCAAAAGAGGCGTAAGGAAGAAGCAACCCCGCAAAAGCGCCGAGGTACGAAACGACAAGCAGCCCGCCATTCCGCCGGAACAGCGTCCTCATCTCGAAAGCCCGGAAAGGGATAAAAGCCGGAACCGGAAAGCCTTTCGCCACCTGCCGGAAAGGTTGCCGTATCAGACTGACGCCGGCATATCCCGCCACAACTCCCATCGCGACAAGCCAGCCGCCACGCCACAATAGCAATAACAGGAAAGGGGTCGAAAACAAAAGGTAATCTGCAAAGAACACCCGCCACGCCCGCTCGTCGGCCATACAAATAAAGTGATAATCTTTCCGCCGGAGATGAACAAAGCAAACGCCGGCCATCAGAGCGCCTCCGCATATCGTCCTGCCGGCAGGGCTTTCAAGAAAAGAATGTAAGACGTAAAAAACCGCTCCCGCCATCATAAGCAGAACTGCCAGGTAAGGCAACGGTATCTCCCTGAAGAACTTCCCCATCTGTCCAATCCGGAATCGCAGGAAACGGGTATTGATTTTGTTTTTTTCCATCGGACAAATATAAGAAAAGAAAGCCGTACATATCTGCGCGGTCCGTATTTTCGGCGTGTCATGGCGGCCTCGCCCGTTAATTAAATGTAATTTTCCGCCGGTTTGTCTTTTTTAACAGAGAGCAAAGCCGTTAGAGCGCCCCCGATTGTAACGTAGCCAAAACGGGTGCGTTTTTTTATTATCTTTGCGCCGGTATGGAAGACGAGTTTGATATAAGAGACGGCCGGCTGCCGGATAATGAAAGCGAGTTCCAGAATGCGCTACGTCCGCTTTCGTTTGGCGACTTTAGCGGGCAGGCCAAGGTGGTGGAGAATCTGAGGATATTCGTCGCCGCCGCCCGTATGCGGAAAGAGGCATTAGACCACGTCTTGCTGCACGGCCCTCCCGGGCTGGGTAAGACTACGCTGTCCAACATCATTGCCAATGAGCTGCGGGTGGGTTTTAAGGTTACTTCGGGGCCGGTGCTGGATAAGCCCGGCGATTTGGCGGGCGTACTTACCTCGCTGGAGAAGAATGACGTCCTTTTCATCGATGAAATCCACCGGTTGAGCCCGGTGGTAGAAGAATATCTCTATTCGGCCATGGAAGACTACCGCATCGATATTATGATAGATAAGGGTCCGAGCGCCCGTTCGATACAGATAGACTTGTCGCCTTTTACGCTGGTGGGCGCTACCACCCGCAGCGGTTTGCTGACGAGTCCGCTCAGGGCGCGCTTCGGCATCAACATGCACTTAGAGTATTACGAGGTGGAAACGCTAACGAATATCGTACTCCGCAGCGCCGATATCCTCCGGGTAAAATGCGAAACCAACGCGGCGAAAGAGATTGCATCCCGGAGCAGGGGGACGCCCCGTATTGCCAATTCGCTGCTCCGGCGCGTGCGCGACTTTGCGCAGGTTAAGGGCAGCGGCGAAATAGACAAAGCGATAGCCTGCTTCGCCCTCGAAGCCTTGAACATAGACCGTTACGGGTTAGACCAGATAGACAATAAACTACTTACTACGATTATCGACAAGTTCAAAGGCGGCCCGGTGGGCCTCACCACCATTGCCACCGCCCTGGGCGAAGACCCCGGCACGCTGGAAGAGGTGTACGAGCCGTTCCTCATAAAAGAAGGCTTTATCAAGCGCACCCCCCGCGGGCGCGAAGTAACCGAACTGGCCTACGTCCATCTGGGGCGAAAGTACAGCGGCAGCCAGGGAACCTTATTTGATTAGCTCCATGGCAGGCGGAATGAAGCGATTGGCAAAAGAGACTGCCGTCTATGGTTTGAGCAGTATTATCGGGCGGTTCCTCAACTGGATGCTGGTTCCTTTGTATACCCGCACCCTTATCAACGCCGGCGAATTCGGCGTTTACACCAATTTATACGCCTGGGTGGCGCTCCTGCTGACGGTATTAACATATGGGATGGAAACGGGATTTTTCCGGTTTATTAACAAGGAGGGCGAACGGGAGCCTATACGCGTATACACGACGGCGCTATACAGCGTCGGGGCGACGTCGGTATTATTTGTTTTCTTCACCTTTCTCTTTCTGTCCCCTCTGAGTACGCAGTTGGGGTATGCGGCTAATCCCGAGTATTTAGGCATGATGCTTGGGGTTGTGGCGGCAGACGCTTTCTGTTGCATCCCTTTTGCTTACCTCCGCTACCGGGGCAAGGCATATCGTTTTGCCGGTATTAAGTTCCTGGGTATCTTCCTGAATATCGGGTTAAACCTCTTTTTTCTTGTCTTCTGTCCCCAACTGCATAAACAGGCGCCGGAAACGGTGGATTGGTTTTATATCCCCAACTATAGCGTAGGGTATGTATTTGTGGCGAATGTAATAACTACGGCCGTCACCTTCCTGATACTGATACCCGATATGTTGCCCGGTTTTCGCCATAAGCCCGGCCTGTCTTTATTGAAACGGATGCTGGCCTATTCGTTCCCTATCCTGATATTAGGGATTGCCGGGGTGTTCAACCAGACGGCCGATAAAATCATTTTCCCCTTCCTGTTTGAAGACAAGGCGTATGCCAACGAGCAGTTAGGCATTTACGGGGCCTGCTTTAAGATAGCCGTGGTAATGGTCATGTTTATCCAGGCATTCCGGTACGCTTATGAGCCTTTTACCTTTGCCCGCCACAAGGACAACGGCAATACGCAAGCGTATGCCGAAGCGATGAAGTACTTTATCCTTTTTGCCCTGGTAATTTTCCTGGGCGTGACGTTTTACCTGGACATATTGAAGTACTTCATAGCCCCGCCTTACTATCCCGGCCTGCGCATCGTCCCCATCGTTATGCTGGGCGAACTGTTCTTCGGGATTTATTTCAACCTGTCCCTCTGGTATAAACTAAGCGACCAGACGCAATGGGGGGCCTACTTCTCCCTTTCCGGCTGCGTCGTAACCGTTTTAATCATTTTCCTGGGCGCTCCTGCCTATGGCTATATCGCCTGTGCATGGGCTTCGTGCATATGTAATCTGCTAATGATGTTATTATCTTACTTTGTGGGGCAAAAGAAATTTCCCATTTCGTATGATTTGAAAGCCGCTTTTTGCTACCTTGCGCTCGCTACCGTCTTATATATAGCCGGCATGCTTCCCAAAATAGATTCAGAGGCGTTACGCATACTGTATCGCAGCGTTTTACTGATTGTCTTTATAACTTTCATTGTAAGGAAGGAGAGAATATTTAATTTATAATTGATAAAAGGAGAACATGAACTTAATGAAAAAAGTACGGGTAGTAGTCGTATTACTTCTTACTGCCGGATACCTGTTTGCCGACGAAGGCATGTGGGTACTGAAGGAACTGAACAAACAAAATCTCGATCGCATGAAGGAACTGGGTTTTACCCCTTCGTATGAAGACCTTTACAGCGAGACGGACCCAAGTCTGAGTAATGCCGTAGTAATCTTTGGCGGCGGATGTACCGGTATCACCGTTTCCGAAACCGGGCTGATCTTCACCAACCATCACTGCGGTTATGGCGCAATACAGCAATTAAGCAGCGTAGAACACGATTACCTCAAAGACGGATTTGTCTCTCAAACCCACGAAGCCGAGCTTCCCGTTCCCGGCCTGAGCGTACGCTACCTCCGCGAAACGGTAGACGTAAGCGAACGTATCAATTCCCAGACAGCTTCTTATGAAACCGAGTACGAGCGTGTAATAGCAGCCGATTCCATCGGACAGGCCATTTGCGATTCCATCGGTGAAAACGAGTTTCTCGCCGCCGAAGTAGCGCCGTTTTACAGCAACAATAAATATTTCCTGGTAGTATACGATATCTACCGCGATGTACGGTTAGTGTTCACCCCGCCAAGTTCGGTAGGAAAATTCGGGGGAGATACCGACAATTGGATGTGGCCCCGCCATACAGGCGATTTCTCGGTCTTCCGCGTATATGCCAATGCCGGCAACGAAGCCGCAACATACAGCGCCGATAACAAACCCTACCGCCCCAGATACGTAGCCGAAGTATCCGTCCGGGGCTATACGGAAAACGATTATGCCATGACAATCGGCTTCCCCGGAAGCACCAGCCGCTACATAAGCTCCTGGGGCGTAAAGCAACGGATAGAAGACAGCAACAAACCCCGCATCGAAGTGCGTGGCGTCAAACAGGAAATCTGGCGCAAAGCCATGCAGGCCAGCGACGCCGTACGTATCAAATACGCCTCTAAATTCGCCGGCAGTTCCAACTATTGGAAGAACTCCATCGGTATGAACCGCGGCTTGGCCAACTTAGACGTCATCAACCGTAAAGAGGCCGAAGAAGCCGCCTTCACCCATTGGGTAAACCAGGACGACGCACGCCGCGAGAAATACGGAGACGTACTCGCCCTGCTCCGGGAAGGATATACCGCTACGAATGAGTACCGCAAAATCTCCACCTATCTGCAGGAAGCTTTTCTGAACGGCGCCGAAATCGTACGCCTCGCCCGCATGGTACAGAGCGTAGATATAAAAGGTTCCACAGACGACGAGCTGAATATCTTCCTCGAAGACCGTATCGAGAGCTTTTTCAAAGACTACGAACCGTCTTTAGACCGGCAATCCCTTGCCGCCATGATGCAGATAGCAAAAGAACGCGTCCCCGCCCAATACATTCCCGACATCTATAAAAAAGTAGACAAGAAATACAAAGGCAATTACGAAAAATACGCTGCCGACGTTTTCAAAAATACCAAATTACTGTCTTATGATAACATCCGAAAGATAGTTAAAGACCCGAAAGAGTACGAAAAGCTAAAGAAAGACCCGGCTGCCGAACTTAGCCTCTCCGTTATGCTTTCCTTTTTCGAATTGCAGCAATTTATAAATGAGCGCCGGTATGAAATCATGAAAGGCGAACGCCTGTATTTCGCCGGCCTGCAGGAGATGCACCCCGATAAGACGCTGTATTCAGACGCTAACTTCACGATGCGCCTAAGCTACGGTTCCATCGGCGGCTACCGCCCCTACGACGCAGCCTGGTATCACTACTTCTCCACAGATAAAGGTATGCTGGAAAAGGAAAATCCGGCCGACGACGAGTTTTGGGTACAGCCCGAAATCCTCGACCTGATCCGCGGCAAAGACTTCGGCGTATACGGCAACCCGGACGGAACGATGAACCTGAACTTCCTGTCAAACAACGACATCACCGGCGGAAACTCCGGAAGCCCCGTCTTCGACAAGAACGCCCGCGTAATCGGTTTAGCCTTCGACGGCAACTGGGAAGCCATGAGTGGCGACATCGCCTTCGAACCCGCTCTGCAGCGTTGCATCAGCGTAGACATCCGCTACGTCTTATTCATGATAGACAAATGGGGAAAATGTCCCCGCCTTATCAATGAACTGAAGCTGAGGTAAGGGGAAAAGAATTGTAAATAAATATAAACTGTTAAATCTAATAAATTAAAAATTATGTCACTAAAACAATTTGCAGTTATCCCAATCATTATTGGCGTTCTGGCATTCGGTATTCAATTACTTGATCAGTTATTAGCCCCCTTTATGCCCCCGGCAGGAAATGCGGGCTTCAGTTGGATTTGTTTCCAGTCATGGGCTGTTTATTTCTTTTCAGGTTGCACGCTTAAAGGAGGAATAAAAGCGTTCATCTCATACGGCTTGGGAATTATCGCTTCCATCGTGATTATAATAACAGGCGGGGCGCTGACGCCGGCTATAGGTTTTGTTGCCGTCCCCTTGGCGGTTGGCGTTATAGCCTGCGCGGCGATATTCCTTGAACGTAATGACTGGACCTCTTGTATTCCCGCGCTATTCATAGGGGCAGGCGCTTTTTTTGCTTTTATGAACTATGTGCCGGGGGCTACCTTCGAAAACGCTTCCCTCACCATTATGGTCTACTGTTTCATTGGCCTGTTGTTTGGTTTCATAACGGTAGCGCTGCGTTCAAGCTACGAAAGAAAAGTCAGGAACAAATAGAAACATTCCAGGAAGAAGTCCCCTGAACAGTTAAAAAGAACGATTGCGATGCTTTCCTGGAAGCATCGCAATTTATATTATACAGGGTACTTTTGCAGAGCGCTTTACGTTGCAATTATACTGTGCACGGTATGGTTTTGCGCATTGCATACGAAAAGCCGGATACCGTCATTGCGAACGCAACGAAGCAATCAAGGCGCCTTGTATTCGCCGGATTATTTCGTTCTTCGCAGGGGAAGGCCGCAATGACGATGAAAAGCAATGCGCAAAATTACCCCGCGCAAAGCATAAACGCCATACGGCGCTGCAATTCCGCTTGCCGGCCAAAGCCCGTCTTCCATTCCGCATACTCCGCGCGCCATAACAGCGCCCGTAAAAGGAGTTATGATTAATTAACAAATATATATCATTAAGCGCTTGGCATATTGGGAAATATTACTTTGATTTGTGATATCAAAATAATATCAAATAATAATCATTATGAAAACAACAGAAAAAGAATTTAGCGGCGTTAAATTATCCGGTTTCTCAGGTTTATTTATTTTATTCCTTCTGGCAGGCCTGACTGCCTGTCTTATTGCGCTTGGCCAGTCCTGGAGTATAGCAATAGCCGGAACGCTATTCCCGGTAATGATCGTATTAATGGCGCGCGGTTTGATGATAATAGAGCCTAACGACGCCCGCGTCATGGTCTTCTTTGGTAAATACAAAGGTACGGTTACAAGTAATGGCTTTTTTTGGGTAAATCCGTTTTATGTAAAAAAGAAGATTACCTTGCGCGCCCGCAACCTGGATGTTCCGCCTATAAAAGTAAATGACAAGGTAGGAAACCCGGTTATGATTGGCGCAGTAATGGTATGGAAGGTAAGGGATACGTATAAAGCCATATTCGACATAGACTCTTCTTCGATTGAAAAGACGCCCTCGCACGCCAATACGCCATTCTCCCAATTATCAAAACTGATGCAGAGTTTTGAGAGTTTTGTTAAGATACAAAGCGACGCCGCCCTGCGTAAAATAGCAGGAATGTATGCGTATGATTCAAATGAAAGCATGGCCGACAAGGTTACCCTCCGTTCGGACGACGGCGAAGTAGCCCAAAAGTTGGAAGAAGAACTGAACAGCCGGTTGGCTATCGCCGGAATAGAGGTGATAGAAGCGCGCATCAATTACTTAGCGTATGCTTCCGAAATAGCCGGCGTGATGCTGCGACGCCAACAAGCCGACGCCATTATCGCCGCCAGAGAGAAAATTGTAGAAGGCGCCGTCAGCATGGTGCAATTAGCGCTGGATAAGTTAGCTAAAGAGGAAATCGTAAATCTCGACGAAGACAAGAAAGCAGCCATGGTAAGCAATCTGTTAGTCGTTTTATGCGCAGATGAAGCGGCGCAACCCGTTCTGAATACCGGAACGCTGCATCATTAAGTTGTAAATGGAATATACAATATGTATATAAAAAAGAATGGCAAAGAAAGAAAATACGACTAAGAGTTTTATCCTTCGTATGGATGCAGACATGATGGAAGCTATCGAAGCCTGGGCAGCCGACGAATTTCGCAGTACCAACGGACAAATACAGTATATTCTTGACCAGGCATTACATAAAGCGGGAAGAAAGAAAGGGAAGAAAAAGGAGTCGGGACAGAAAGAAAATTAACTGCCTGACTGTTCTAACTGTTCTAACTGCTCTAACTGCTTGACTGTTCTTAACTGCCTGGCTGTTTTGATTATTTTGACCGCCTTAACGTGTTAATAATGCGTAATTATCAGTACCTTGCGATACAAGGTATTTAATAGAAATATATATTTGTGGCCGTTATGCAAGAAAAAATATTCTTGGGATGTAACTATTTGAGTGAATTATTCGTCTAACATAAGTAAAATAACTATAACTGTATCATGATTATTCAACTAAAAGACATTAACAAAACGTATTTTAACGGAGCTCCCCTGCATGTGCTGAAAGGTATCGATTTAGATATTGAACAAGGCGAGATGGTATCTATCATGGGTGCGTCGGGTTCAGGCAAATCAACCCTTTTGAATATTTTAGGCATATTGGATACCTATGATACCGGCGTCTATAAATTAGCCGGGCAGTTTATTCAGGATTTGAGCGAGAGCCGGGCTGCCGAATTGCGCAATAAATTAATAGGTTTTATCTTCCAGTCGTTCAATCTGATTTCTTTTAAAAATGCCGTCGAAAATGTGGCGTTGCCTCTCTATTATCAGGGCGTCAAACGAAGGAAAAGGAATGCCATAGCGATGGATTATTTAGATATGGTAGGACTGGCCGACTGGGCGGAACATATGCCGAACGAATTGTCGGGCGGACAAAAACAGCGTGTAGCTATTGCGCGCGCCCTGATTGCCAGGCCACAGCTTATACTGGCCGACGAACCTACAGGAGCGCTCGACAGCATAACGACGGTAGAAGTAATGGAGCTTCTCCGCAACGTAAACAAAGAAGGGATGACCATGATCATCGTAACCCACGAACAATCCGTAGCCGACGCCACCGACAAGATTATCCGCCTGAAAGACGGCATTATAGAACGGATTGAGAAAGTGCCTCATTATGTTTGAATTTGATAGCCTCCGTGAAATATTGAGTACGATGAAGAAGAATAAGCTTCGTACTTTTCTTACCGGCTTTTCGGTGGCATGGGGGATATTTATGTTGATTGTTTTATTAGCCGCCGGCAATGGATTGCGTAACGGGATTGCCTACAACTTCCGTGATATGGCCGATAATATGGCGAATAGCTGGGCGGGCTACACCTCCCTTCCCTACAAAGGATTTCTGCCTAACCGCAGAATCGATTTTACGGAAGAAGACGTATATGCGATTAAACGGCGCTTCCCGGAAGTAAGCCTTATCTCTCCCGTTAATTCCCGGAATGATACCATCTCTTTCAATAAGGAATACCTGACAGGGAGTATACGGTCTGTACATCCTGATTATAACTCAATTGTATATCTGCCTGTTCTTGCCGGCAAAGGACGTTTTATTAATGAAGTTGATTTGACGCAACGCCGGAAAGTAGTTGTGTTAAGCCCCCGTATGGCAGAGGTGCTTTTCCGCGATTCCATCGAGCCGCTTGGCAGCCATGTGAAGATAGGAAACCTGATGTTCCAGGTGATAGGTATTTATCAGGATGAGGATAAAAGTAATGACTCGCCGGCTTATATCCCTTTCAGTACCGGAAAATTATTATATGACAATAACAACCGGGTAAGGACTATCCGTTTCGCGCTGACAGGTATAAACACCGAAGAAGCGGAAGAGGCTTTTCGTGAACAGTTCCGCCATTTTATGGCCCGCCGGCACCAGTTCGACCCGGAAGACAAAAATGCGGTTGGCATGTGGACCACCGGATCGGAGTTTCGGATGTGGCAGGGCATGAATAACGGAATCGCCTTATTTATCTGGATTGTAGGAATCGGTACGCTTATGGCCGGGATTGTGGGCGTGAGTAATATCATGCTGATTACGGTAAGGGAACGAACCCGGGAGTTTGGCATACGGAAGGCGATAGGCGCCAAGCCGACTTCCATCCTCGGGTTGATCATCGTTGAATCGGTACTGGTAACAGCCGTTTTCGGATACGTCGGATTGGTATTGGGCATCGGCCTCACGGAGGCGATTAATTATGGGATGGAAATGGCCGGCGCCGGCGCGTCAAGCGGCGGTAATCCCGGAGAGAATACAACGATCTTCCGCAATCCGACAGTGAACATGGGGATTGCCATGGCCGCCACAGGCGTATTGATTGTGGCAGGCGTGCTGGCCGGTTACTTCCCGGCGCGTAAAGCAACGAAGATTACAGCGATTGAAGCGATAAGAGCAGACGAATAAATAAAACAAGAGTATGTTCGATTTAGACAGATGGGTAGAAATATGGGTCACCATCACCCGAAATAAAACACGCAGTTTGCTGACTTGCTTCGGCGTTTTCTGGGGAATCCTGATGCTGGTTATCCTGCTGGGGTCGGGTACGGGTATGAAGAATGGAATCTTAGGCAACTTTAAAGGTTTCGCCACGAACTCGCTGTTCTTCTATACCGACCGGACAAGCGAGGCTTACAAAGGCTTTAACAAAGGCCGTATGTGGGAGATGCGAAACCGTGACGTTGAAGGCGTCATGCAGAGTGTAGCTGCCATAGAAGACATTTCCCCGGTTATTTTTGGAAGTAACGGCGACAAGAACATTGTCTACGGCCAGTTGACCGGCTCCTATAGCGTAAAGGGAATGTTGCCGGGATACTTTAATATCGAATCGCAGGAGCTTCTTTACGGCAGGCTACTCAATGAGATTGATATACGGGAGAAACGAAAAGTTTGCCTGATAGGAAAACAGGTAAATGAAACCCTGTTCCGCAATCAAGACCCTACCGGTAAGTATATCCGCGTAAACGGCCTGTATTATCAGGTGGTGGGCGTAGTCAAACCAAGGTCGTCTAATGTCAGTATCGGCGGGCGTTCGGAAGAATCGGTATTCCTCCCCTTTTCTACCATGCAGCAAACGCTTAACCAGGGAGATATCCTGCATATTCTTTGCATGAGCGTGAAAGCCGGTTATCCGATTCAGGGAGTAATAAACGAAGTGACCGCCATATTAAAAGCGCAGAACGAGATTGCTCCGAGCGACCCGCAGGCCGTGGGTATTGTGAACATAGCGGCGCAGTTCGCCACCTTTAATATGTTGTTTGTAGGGCTTGATATCTTAGTCTGGCTCGTTGGAATGGGCACTTTACTGGCCGGCGCGATTGGCGTAAGTAATATTATGATGGTTACCGTAAAGGAACGGACAAAGGAAATAGGCATTCGCCGCGCTTTAGGAGCCAAGCCGCTTACTATTATTTCACAGGTAATGAGCGAGAGTTTAGTATTGACGTCTCTGGCCGGATTAATCGGATTGAGCCTGGGGGTGTTCCTGCTCGACGTCGTTAATAAACTGCTTGCGGCAAACGCTTCGTCGAGCAACGGAGTTACTTTCTTTGAAAATCCTGAAGTACATATCCAGACAGCTATAGCTGCAACTGTCGTGCTTTTGTTTACCGGCCTGTTGGCGGGATTGATACCGGCCTGGCGGGCGATGCAGATTAAAGCAATCGATGCAATCCGTGAAGAATAATAATAAAATAGCAACAATAGAATTATGAAGAATCGTCTTTGGAAAAAAATCCTGCGAATAGTTTTGTTAGTATTTGTAGGAGCCGCAGTACTCGGAACGTTTTATTTCTTATGGAAAAAAGCCCAGCCGGTAGTAACTGTATATGAAATTGTAACGCCTGAACAGGGAACGGTTGAAACAAAAACGGTAGCTACCGGCAACGTAGAACCCCGGTTTGAAGTAATGATCAAACCGCAAATTTCGGGAATTATCTCCGAACTGCTGAAAGAAGCGGGGCAAATGGTGAAAGAAGGAGAAATCATCGCCCGCGTAAAGGTTATACCGGAAATGGTGCAGCTCAATAGCGCCGAGTCGCGCGTAAACATAGCGGAAATATCCCTGAAGCAGGTGGAAGAGATATTTAAACGCGATGAAGCGCTTTTCAAACAGGGAGTCATTGCGCAGGAAGATTTCGATATTTCACAAGCGAATTATCTGAAAGCAAAAGAAGAGCGCGTCAATGCGCAAAGCGCGTTGGAAATTATCCGCGACGGCATTGCTAAAAATTCAAAAGTGGCCAGCACGACACAAATTCGCAGTACGATTACAGGTATGATATTAGACGTACCTGTTAAGGTAGGTAATTCCGTTATCCAGTCGAACAATTTTAACGACGGAACTACGATTGCATCGGTGGCCAACATGAATGACCTGATTTTCCGGGGGAACGTAGACGAAACGGAAATCGGGCGCATTAACGAAGGGATGCCGATTAAATTAACGATCGGAGCCATGGAAAGCCGGGTTTTTGACGCAATGCTGGAATATGTTTCTCCTAAAGGAGTAGAAAAGAACGGAGCCATTCAATTTGAGATTAAAGCGGCGGTGACTATCCCGGAAGACGCTTTTATCCGCGCCGGCTACAGCGCTAATGCGGAAATCGTGTTGAAACGGGCAGAAAATGTATTGACTGTTCCCGAAAGCTCCGTAGAATTTGTCGGCGATTCGGCTTTCGTACAACTTGTCAAGCAGGAAAAGCCCGAACAGGTATTTGAGAAACATGCCATAAAGACCGGCCTGTCCGACGGCATTAAGATTGAAATACAGGAAGGATTAATAACGAGCGATAAGATACGCGGCGCCGTTATTGACGCAAATAAGAAATAAAAGCAGTAAGTCATAATAAGTCATAAGCCGTAAGTTGAAAATGAATATGAAAAGAGAAGATAGAATGAATATAAAGGTTCTTCTGAGGGGGATTTTGGGAGGGATGGCTTTTATGCTTGTTTTCCCGTCCTTACAGGCGCAAACAAAACAATGGACACTGGAAGAATGTATCCGGTATGCCATCGAACATAATATCGACCTGAAACAGCAGGAGCAACAACAGAAGCTAAGCGAAATTGCCGCCAATACCAGCAAAAACAGTTGGCTGCCCACCTTAAATGCCTCTGTCGGCCAGAATTTCAGCTTTGGCCGCATACAGAGCGCCGACGGGACAATCAGCAGCCGCAATGGAGCAAATACTTCTTTTGGGGCGCAGATACAAATGCCGGTGTTCGACGGATTAAGAATACCCAATGATATAGCGGCAAAGAAACTCAATCTGCTGGCTGCTATGGCCTCTCTTGGAAAAGCAAAGGACGATCTGGCTATCAATATCGCCTCTTATTACGTACAGGTTCTTTATAATAAAGAGCTATTGAAAATTGCCCAACTGCAGGTAGAACTTACCGGCGAACAGGTTGCGCGTACGGAAGCCCTCGTAAATGCAGGCAAGGCGCCGCTTTCGCAATTATACGACATCAAAGCCCAGTTGGCGAAAGATGAAGTCAGCATGACCGAAGCCAGAAACAATGTGAATCTGGCTTTACTGGACTTAAAACAAAGCCTTGAACTGGAACGTGAATCTGCAAACTTTGAAATACAGGCCCCCCAGTTGGATGATGCGGTGGAAACCTGTATGGAAAGCATCCTCCCGCCGGAAAATATCTATAACAACGCCGTTGTGGTCAAACCGCAAATCAAAGAACAGGAGTATCTGCTCGAAAGCCAGAAGAAACAACTGAAAGTGGCGCAAGCCGATTATTTCCCGCAACTGAATCTGAACGCCGGATACAGTTCAGGCTATTATTACTTTTATTCGGGCCTGACAGGAACCGGGGCGAACAGAAGTTTCAGCAACCAGCTCAGCGACAATTCGCAGGAAATGATAGGGCTTACCCTTTCCATCCCTGTCTTCAACCGTTTTCAGGTGCGCAACAATGTACGTTCGGCGCGCGTAAACATCGTCAACCGTGAGTTGCTGATGGAAAATTCAAAGAAAGTCTTGTATAAAGAAATCCAGCAAGCCTATTACAATGCAGTAGCAGCGCAGGAGAAATACGCCTCATCCGGCAAATCCGTCATAGCAAGCAGGGAAGCCTTCAGTTATGCCGAAGAACGCTATGCCGCCGGAAAAAGCACAGTATTCGAATACAATGAAGCAAAGACAAAATACGCCCAAAGCCTCTCCGAACAGGTACAATCCAAATACGATTTCATTTTCCGGGCCAAGATATTAGATTTCTATAACGGCACGCCGATAATGCTTTGATTTTTTCATTCTGCCTTTGCGGGATAAAAACAGATTGATAAATGAATGTATTACTACCTGGAAGCGGATAAAGGAAACCATTGATAATGAATAATTAAAATCGCGTCATTTTTGTTTTAATCAGGCAATACCCCGATACGGCGACGAACAGGAAGACGACGGCAAAAGCCCATATATTCGCTGTGCGCGATGTTGCCGTTAATTCGTAATTATCCGGAATCAAATTTGCAGCCATAATTTTCCACGTCAGAGTGTCCTGACTGATTAGCGGAGCATTGGAGCTGATTAATTTCCCCGGCATAATCAGTTTGTATTCAATATCTCTCGATAACAGGTCTTCCAACAAACGTTCATTGCACATTTCGTCAATTTGTCGTTTGTCGGTTTTGTACAAATCGGAAAAATAATTCGTTTCCAGATATTTGTCAAACAGTTTTAAAATGTCGACCAACTCGTCGGTACCGTTTTGGAATACGCTATCCTTTATGGCGGATAATTGTGCGATATGGCGACTGTTTCCCAAACGTTTTTCAAAATCGCAGATAACATCGAAATACGCTTCCTGAACATTTTTTGTATACCATTCTAAAAACTTGTTTTCCATATTATCCATTTCGTGTTTCAACTCCAGCCCGGTCATTCCGGGGTATGCCGAAAAATTGCCCTGGAACCATAATTCCTGTTCGTCTTTATTCATGTATTTGTCTATCGAGACAGGTATTTTGTCCGCAATACACGGATATACTGTTTTGAAAGTATAATAGGTATAAAACCAGCCGAATCGTTTCTGCAAAGTTTCTGCCGGAGCGACTAAAGGACGGAATTTTTCGTCGAACTTTGATTCTGTGGAAAAGCCCTCAAGCCGGTCAGCCGTTTTACTGATTTTCACGTTATATTTTGCGTCTTTTCCGGTCGCTTCCGATGGAGTAACTGTCCAATCGGAACCAGGATTAAACATATACGGGTTGTATGACCTGTTACCCGCTAAAAATGCCGAATCGCCTTTGGCATATATTTCCCGTAAGCACGAACCGTCGGGATTAATCCTTGTTACTGACATGTAATTGACGCTGATACATGACGCAAGGCTGCATATAAACATCCCTGCAATAATCGCGTTTAATGTCTTATTATTTCGTTTCATAATAAATGATTTTATAAATTATTATTTCGATAAATTACTTAATTTGCGTGAATATCTGGAATATATCCGTTTTTTTATGTCTTTTCTTTTCAGATTTTCTCCGATTAGCCCGACGATGTCAGTGTCGGACTTTACCCATTGTCTGTCGGGCAATTTCATGGAAATTTCCATTCCTGCGGCATGATGCGCCGACGGTTGAACAGATTCGTACGCCAGCAGACAAAGCAGCAAACAGGCGGCTACTCCCGAAACCAATCCGGTAATATGCATGATTTTACGTTTCTTTTTGTTTCTGTCCGTACGTTCAACGCGCGTCATAATACGTTGCGTTAATTCTTCCGGATTATCGAGCAACGGCGAAACGTCTCTGATATAACCGGTAATTTCTTCGTATGTTTTCTTATTATCCATGACTTATGATGTTATTAAATTAATTTTGTTCC
>JAITRG010000100.1 GCA_031288515.1 Tannerellaceae bacterium | reverse complement strand
AACGGCCCTGCTTTTACGCCTGTACCCAATAACGGACAGAGCAAAACGTACTCGTATCCATTGTCTATTCCGATCGTTTCGCAGAACTGGAAAACTGCCTTGATTGAGAGCTTAATGAGGATGATAATCATAGTCTTAATCTGCCGTTATTCCCTTCAATACCAACCGTACTGGCTTCGCCTGTAATGTGATTATCTTTCTGAAATACTGCGATAAAGCTGTCCCATTTATCCGTACAGATACTCTCATGGCTGATTCCTATTGATACTAATTTGTCCCTTAATTTCTTCGCTGTCTTCGTGCCTCGTTTTCCCCAAACAAAAGCGACTGTTTCTCCCGTAGATGTTAATGGTTCTTAATGGGCAATAGTGGCCCAAAATAAGGAACTAACCGCTCAAAGGTCACTATGTTAATGCCTGTCATCGCCCGAAAGCGAGACGGATTCTTTCCGGCTGAAAGCGGACTGAAAGAAGATTCTTTCAGGATTACATTCTATAAACCAGATGTTTGTAACAAGGCTGAGCGCTGAAAGAAGGGGTGAAAAGAGTATTTAGGCAGGCAGAGTGTATTGGTTAAATAAATAAAAATGATAGGTCTTTACATAAATAATTCGTTCTTTTGCAAAAATTTGGGTTATCTGTGTCCTTACCGGTCTCCTGGATTTGTTTAATAATAATTATAGCGTACGTCTGATGGCTGAAAATAAAAAGGTTAATGCTGTTTCTTTTTTTAATTCCCGTTTTACTTCTACTATTAGTATTGCTTTGGTACTTTTTCTATTAGGGCTGATTTTTTTATTGGGCTTGCTGGGGAATAAATTATCCAATTATGTGAAAGAAAACATCTCTTTTTCCGTTATATTGAAAGATGAACAAAACGAAGCTGAAATCAAACGTATCCAGAAAAGCCTCAACAGCCAACCCTTTATCAAGTCTACCGAATATATTTCGAAAGAACAGGCGGCAAAGGAGTTGGAAGCGGAACTTGGAGAAAATCCCGTAGAGTTCCTTGGGTATAACCCGTTGCAGGCGTCCATTGAGGTGAAACTTCATTCCGAATACGCCAATCCGGATAGTTTGCAGGTTATTGAACGAAAACTCAAATCGTATACTTCCGTCTCGGAGCTTTTATATCGTAAAGATATGATGCAGATCGTAAACGAGAACATGAAGCGGGTAAGCGTCGTGTTGCTTACGTTGGCGCTTATACTGATGGCTATTTCGTTTGTGCTTATCAGCAATACGATTCGGTTGCTGATATATTCCCAGCGATTCCTTATCCATACGATGCAATTAGTTGGGGCTACGGCCGGTTTTATCCGTCGCCCGTTTATCAATTACAATATTGTAAGCGGCATTGTAGCTTCCATCCTGGCAATATTGATGCTTATCGGCGCGTTATATTATCTGCAGAACGAATTGTTCGGATTTGTGCAAATGCTTGATACGGGTTTGCTGATGCTCGTATTTCTTTCTGTCTTTGTAATGGGTATCCTGCTTTCGGTTGTGGCTACTTACTTTGCCGTAAGCAAGTATCTGCGCATGGAGGCTGATAGAATGTATTATATATAAAAACATACTGACAAATGAGTAAAGAAGATTTTGCTTTTGGTAAAGAGAATTTTATACTGGTCGCTATTTCGGTAGTAATTATAATTATCGGTTTCATGTTGATGAGCGGCGGCTCCGGAGAGGGCGCATCCTTTAACCCGGAGATATTCAGTACGCGCCGGATCGTAGTGGCGCCTGTTGTTTGCATGATTGGTTTCGGATTAATGATTGTTGCCATTTTAAAGAACAGTAAAGATAAAAAAGGAGCCTGATGAGTACTATAGAAGTTATTATTATTGCTATAGTAGAAGGGCTTACGGAGTTTTTGCCGGTATCGTCTACCGGGCATATGGTCATAACGCAGCATTTGCTGGGCGTTGAAAGTACGGATTTTGTAAAAGCATTTACCGTTATTATTCAGTTTGGAGCCATTCTTTCGGTTGTTTGTTTATATTGGAAACGTTTTTTTCATTTGAATAAAGGAAAAGCGACCGGCTTAAAAAGTTTTCTTCATAAATATGATTTTTACTGGAAGCTGCTGGTTGCTTTTATTCCGGCTGCTATAATCGGTTTCCTTTGCGGCGACTTTATTGATGATATGCTCGAAAATGTTTGGGTGGTGGCGTCTATGTTGATTATTGGCGGTATTTTCATGCTGTTTGTCGATAAATTATTCAACCATCCCGACAAAGCGCAGAACATTACAGAAAAGAAAGCTTTTTATATCGGATTGTTTCAATGTATTGCCATGATTCCGGGGGTTTCCCGTTCGATGGCTACGATTGTTGGAGGCATGACGCAAAAATTATCGCGCAAAACAGCCGCGGAGTTTTCATTCTTTTTAGCTGTTCCCACGATGTTTGCGGCAACCGCTTACAAGATACTTAACCTTTTTCTGGAACCGGGCGGGATGGATGCGTTAAACCAAAACATGCCGGCATTGGTTATGGGAAATGTAGTGGCTTTTATTGTCGCTATGCTTGCCATCAAATTTTTCATCGGATATGTAACTAAATATGGTTTTAAGGTATTCGGTTTCTATCGTATCATTGTGGGAGGTATTATATTAGTATTGATATTAACAGGACATAATTTACAGATTATTTGATGGATTTTTTTTCAGGAGAGATACTTTATTTCAATAAACCGTTAAAGTGGACCTCTTTCGATTTGGTAAACAGGTTTCGCTATAGATTATCGCGAAA
Organism: Tannerellaceae bacterium; assembly: GCA_031288515.1. Taxonomy (GTDB): domain Bacteria; phylum Bacteroidota; class Bacteroidia; order Bacteroidales; family Tannerellaceae; genus DFXE01. The sequence continues at coordinate 21,165 of JAITRG010000100.1, read as the reverse complement.
ACTGAATGTGAAGAAAATAAAAGTAGGGCATGCAGGAACATTAGACCCGTTGGCTACAGGCGTTATGATTCTTTGTACGGGAAAGGCAACCAAACGCATCGATGAGTTTCAATACCGGACAAAGGAATACGTGGCGACGCTTCGATTGGGAGCGACAACCCCGTCGTTCGATTTGGAAAGGGAAGTGGATGCGGTATACCCGACAGAACATATTACCTGCGAGAAGGTGAAAGAAGTCCTTACGCAATTTACCGGAACCATTCAGCAGACGCCTCCTGTTTTTTCGGCGGTAAAAGTAGATGGCCGGAGGGCGTATAAGTTCGCCCGTAAAGGGCGTGATGTAGAACTCAAACCCAAAACCCTGGTTATAGACGAATTGGAACTGTTGGCATGCGATATGCCTGTTATTAAAATAAGGGTGGCGTGCAGCAAAGGAACCTATATACGTGCATTGGCCCGCGATATAGGCGAAGCGCTCGATTCGGGCGCACACCTGATTGCATTAGAGCGCACACGTATCGGCGACGTAACGCTTGATATGTGTATGAATCCGGAAGACATCGACTCTTTTCTGGATAGTATTAAGATTGAAACAAAAGAAAATATATAATTATGAAACTGTCAAAATTCAAATTTAATCTGCCGGACGAACTCATAGCGCTGTATCCTTCGAAAAACAGGGATGAGTCAAGAGTGATGGTTGTCCACCGTAAAACAGGCGAAATTGAGCATAAAATATTCAAAGACATTTTGAGTTATTTCGGCGAAAAAGATGTATTTATCTTCAACAACACAAAAGTATTCCCGGCGCGATTGTATGGGAACAAGGAAAAAACGGGTGCTCGCATTGAAGTTTTTCTTCTTCGCGAATTAAATCAGGAATTACGTTTATGGGATGTGCTGGTAGACCCGGCGCGTAAAATCCGTATCGGGAACAAGCTGTATTTTGGCGAAGATGATTCGATGGTGGCCGAAGTAATAGATAATACGACCTCACGCGGGCGTACGCTCCGTTTCTTATTCGACGGAGACCATGATGAGTTTAAAAGGTCGTTGTATGCTTTGGGTGAAACGCCGCTACCCAAATACATAGACCGCCCCGTGGAACCGGAAGACGAAGAGCGTTATCAAAATATCTTCGCTTCCGAAGAAGGCGCCGTTATTGCTCCGGCGGCAGGTTTTCATTTCAGCAGGGAGTTAATGAAACGCCTGGAAATAAAAGATTGCCGTTTTGCCTTTTTGACAGTCCATTCCGGCTTGGGTAATTTCAGGGAAATAGATGTGGAAGACCTTACCAAACACAAAATGGATTCCGAACAAATGAAGGTGAATGGCGAGATTGTACGGATTGTCAATGAAGGAAAAGAGGGAAACCATCAGATTTGCGCCGTAGGCACATCGGTTATGCGGGCGATTGAAACGGCGGTAAGTACCGACGGGCGATTGAAAGAATTTGAAGGATGGACTAATAAATTTATATTTCCTCCATACGATTTCAGCGTGGCGACAAGCATGGTTACAAATTTCCACTTGCCGCTTTCTACCTTGTTGATGATGACGGCCTCTTTCGGCGGGTACGATTTAATAATGAATGCGTATAAAATCGCTGTCGGCGAGAAATATCATTTTGGCGCTTATGGCGACGCCATGCTCGTTATTTAAAAAGAAAAGAAGCGGATGGCAACCGTTTATCTGGGCCTCGGAACAAATTTAGGAGACAAAAGAACCAATATGGCAACCGTTGTAAGGTTGTTGGCTGAAAGGGTAGGGGAGGTTCTCGCTCTTTCAGGTCTGTACGAAACCCAACCCTGGGGGTTTGAATCGGAAAACGCCTTCCTCAATGCCGCGATTATCCTCGATACCCGGTTAAGACCATTCGAATTGCTTGATGTAACCAGACAAATCGAGTTGGAAATGGGACGAAAAGAAAAAAGCGACGGTTCATACAAAGACCGTATCATTGATATAGATATTCTTATGTATGAAGGTGTCGTTATCCAAACGGACGAATTAACAATCCCTCACCCATTGATGTATAAACGGGATTTCGTAATGATACCTTTGGAAGAAGCAGTCAGTAAAGTAGTAAAAGTAGCCGGGGAGACCCCAAAAACTCCTTAACAGCCTTGACTGCTTTAACTGCTTTTTTATATATCTTTGTGGCGAACAATCTTTTAATTAGGGTCATTATCTTATGAGGAAATTAATTAGTTTACCGTTATTAACGCTGATAACTGTTATTGCGCAGGCGCAGATACTTACTCCTGTAAAGTGGAAAATAAATCCGGATAGCTCCGGTACTTCGGAGAAAGCGATTGTTTTTACTGCTACGATGGATGCTGGATGGCATTTGTATGATATGGATTTGCCGGAAGGCGGGCCTGTATCTACGTCGTTTACATTTGAAACGTTGAAAGGGGTGGAATTAATAGGGAAGCCCGTCGCTTCCGTTGCGCCTGCATCGGTATATGATGAACTGTTAGGTATGAACTTGCGCTGGTTTGGCGGAACAGTTTCTTTTACGCAGAAATTTAAGGTAACGGATGCGAAAAGATTTAAGATAGCCGGAGAGGTGGAATTTATGGCCTGTAACGGCGAAACCTGTTTGCCTCCCGAACGCGAAGCCTTTTCTTTCGACCGGAAACATATAAAAATAGAAGACCCGGTTGCGGCCCTTTCCATAGAAGAATTGCCGGATGAACCCGTTGATTCAACGGTAACGGGCGATACGGCAACAGGCGAAACCGCCGTAAATCCGGGTAGTCCGGCCGTCGTTAAAATTAAAACAATCCCTCTGGCTGTTTCCGGGCTTGCGGATGATAAATATCTTTGGGCGCCGGCGATAGATGAGATGAAGGCTTACGGAGATACTACCTTGTCGGCTGCGGATACCTCGTGGCTGTTCATTTTCTTTGCCGGGTTTCTGGGCGGATTGGTCGCCCTGCTTACGCCTTGCGTATGGCCGATGATTCCGATGACGGTCAGTTTTTTTCTGAAACGGACAAGTAGCCGGAAAAAAGCTGTTCGTGACGCTTTGATGTATGGATTGGCCATTATTATCGTATATCTTTCGATGGGGTTGGTTATAACGGGCGTTTTTGGGGCAAGCGCTTTGAATGACTTATCAACGAATGCGGTATTCAATATCCTGTTTTGCCTGTTGCTCGTGGTTTTTGCCGTTTCTTTCTTTGGCGTTTTCGAGATAATGTTGCCTGTTTCGTGGACGAATAAGCTGGATAGTAAAGCTGATTCGACAACCGGATTTGTCAGTATCTTTTTTATGGCGTTTACATTGGTATTGGTTTCTTTCTCCTGTACAGGCCCGATTATCGGGACATTGCTTGTGCAGGCCGCCGCCATGGGTAGCGCTATCGGGCCGGCTACCGGTATGTTTGGGTTTGCGTTGGCATTATCTATCCCGTTCAGCCTGTTCTCCATTTTCCCCAATATGTTACAGCGTATGCCGAAATCGGGCGGATGGCTTAATTCCGTGAAGGTAGTATTAGGGTTCCTTGAATTGGCATTGGCGCTTAAGTTTTTTTCCGTAGCTGATTTAGCTTATGGATGGCGGATTCTCGACAGGGAGGTATTCCTTGTTTTATGGATTGTGATTTTTGCTTTACTTGGGCTTTATTTACTTGGTAAATTGAAGTTTGTCCACGATAGCGATATAAAATATGTGTCGGTTCCCCGTTTGTTTATGGCAATCATATCGTTTGCTTTTGCCATATATATGATACCCGGATTATGGGGAGCGCCGCTTAAATCAATCAGCGCTTTCGCCCCGCCTTTGTATACGCAGGATTTTAATTTGTACGACGACGAAGTGCATGCTCCTTTTGATGATTATGAAGCCGGCATGGCGTATGCCAAACGGATAAATAAACCGGTGATGATAGATTTCTCCGGTTACGGATGTATAAACTGCCGTAAGATGGAAGCCGCCGTATGGACGGCTCCGGCCGTAAAACAATTGCTCGAGAATGAATATGTACTGATAACCTTATTTGTAGACGATAAAACCAAACTCCCCCGTACGCTTGAGATAGAAGAACACGGGAAGGCACGTAAACTGAAAACGGTCGGCGATAAATGGAGTTATCTGCAGCGGAGTAAATTCGGCGCGAATGCCCAGCCGTTCTATGTATTGCTTGATAATGACGGCAAACCGTTAGGCCCGTCGTATGCATACAATGAAGATGTGGCTAAGTATGTAAAGTTTCTGCAAGATGGTTTGACTGATTATAGAAAGAGAATAGAAAAATAACCGGGATGAAATACAGTAGGGAAGAACAGTTGAAAGCCTTCGGGCAACTGTTGGATGTTTTAGATGAATTGCGCGTGAAATGTCCGTGGGACAGAAAGCAAACCAATGAGAGCCTGCGCTCCAATACCATAGAAGAAACGTATGAATTATGCGATGCGATTATCCGCAATGATCCGAATGATATAAAGAAAGAACTGGGCGATTTGCTGCTCCATATCGTTTTTTACGCCAAAATAGGAGAAGAAAAAGAGGCGTTCGATATCAAAGACGTCTGCGATGCGCTCTGTGAGAAATTAATATTCCGCCACCCGCACGTATTTGGCGACGTATCGGCCGATACAAGTAAAAAGGTGGAACAAAACTGGGAAGAGATAAAGCTAAAAGAAAAAGGTGGTAATAAGACCGTACTCGAAGGGGTTCCCGCCGGCCTTCCTTCGGTTGTAAAAGCGCATCGTATCCAGGATAAAGCCCGGAATGCAGGTTTTGACTGGGAACAACGCGAACAGGTATGGGATAAGGTACAGGAAGAGTTTAACGAACTCAAAGCAGAGATAAACCAATTAGACGCCGACCGTATGGAAAGCGAATTCGGCGACCTCTTTTTCAGCCTGGTCAATGCAGCCCGGCTGTATAAAATAAATCCCGACAATGCCCTTGAACGCACGAACCAAAAATTTATCCGCCGTTTCAATTATTTGGAAGAGCAGGCAAGTAAGGCAGGACAATCGCTGAAAGAAATGCCGCTTGACGAAATGGACAAAATCTGGGATGAAGCAAAGGCGAAAGGGCTTTGATGGAAATTAGCGATATTCTGATTGAGTGGTACGGGAAAAACAAACGGGATTTGCTTTGGCGGGAAACAACCGACCCGTATATCATCTGGATTTCCGAAATCATATTGCAGCAGACAAGGGTAGCGCAGGGAAAGGATTATTTTCAGCGTTTTACCGAACGTTTTCCTGATATACAATCGCTTGCAGAGGCGCACGAAGATGAAGTGTTAAAATACTGGGAAGGCTTAGGGTATTATAGCCGGGCACGTAACCTGCATGCCGCCGCCCGCCGGATAATGGAGCAATATGGCGGGAAATTCCCTGTTGAATATGAGGAGGTGTTATCGTTAAAAGGTATTGGCGAGTATACCGCCGCCGCTATCGTCTCCTTTGCCTGGAACAAACCCTATCCGGCGGTAGACGGAAATGTGTTCCGTGTGTTGTCCCGCCTTTTTGCCCTGGATACTCCGATTGATACGGGTAAAGGGAAAAAAGAATATACGGAACTGGCGGCTTCGGTTATGAATCCTGCGAGAGCCGGGCTTCACAATCAGGCTATAATGGAGTTTGGAGCCTTGCAATGTACGCCGCAAAACCCGGTTTGTATGTTCTGTCCCCTTCAAAGCAAATGCATGGGATATGCTTCCGGTTCGCCGCTATCCTATCCTGTGAAACAAAATAAGACAAAAACCCGGAACCGTTATTTTCACTACTTACATATATTATGTAAAGGAAAGACCTGGCTGAACCGCCGTTCAGGGAAGGATATCTGGAAAGGCTTGTATGAGTTCCCGCTGATAGAAACCGAAACGCCTGCGGATTTTACGCAATTACAAGAGAATGACAACTTCCGGCAACTATTGAAAGAAGCCGGGAAATTATCCATATCCGTTGAACTGTCTGACGTAAAACATGTATTATCCCACCAAATACTTTACGCCGCATTCTATAAGATCGAAATAGAGAAAATACCCGGATCGCTGCAATCCTATATAGAGATACCCGGCGATACAATAAACGAATATGCCGTCCCCCGTCTGCTGCGGATTTATCTGGAAAAATAGCTATGCTATAACACGGATACAACTATATTCATTTACTTTTTTCTTTGTAAAATGATTGAATTTGTTTTTCTTTGTAAATTAAAATTCAGAAAAAGTAAATTATGTCTTTAAATAAAGTAATATTGATAGGGTATGTAGGGAAAGACCCCGACATACGTTATTTCGACAGTGGCGTAGCGGTGGCAAGTTTTCCGTTGGCTACTTCGGAAAGAGGATATACATTGGCAAACGGCACAGTTGTTCCCGAGCGAACGGAATGGCATAATATAGTTGTCCGGCGCGACCAGGTAGCCTTTGTGGAAAAATGGGTAAGGAAAGGGGCCGGGCTCTGCGTGGATGGAAAAATCCATACCCGTACTTATGATGACCAGGCAGGCGTTAAGCGTTATGTAACGGAAATTTATGCCGACCGGGTAGATTTTTTCAGCTTTGGAAAGCGTGAAGAAGGACAGCCTGCAACGCAGACAGCAAATTCATCTCAAGCAACGGCCCCGGTTCCGCATACGCCTTCCCAACCGGATCAACCTTTGGAGACGAATGACGCAGACGACCTTCCATTCTGATATTGTTTAACTAATACGGTTCGCTTTGGACTCAGACTATTTTTTATCGGGTTTATTTGATCAGGAAACCATACAATTGTTAGTAAGGCTGCTAACGGGCTTGTGTATTGCTGTACTATTATTATGTATATCCGGTTTCGTATCGGCGGTGAAAGTTGCTTTTTTCTCTCTCAGCCCGGCCGATACGGATGAAATCAAAGAGAAGAGGCATCCTTCCGATTCGGTTATAGCCCATTTGTTGGAGCGCTCCGGGTATCTTCTTACTGCTATTTTTATCATTTATACTTTTTCCAATGTGGCGTTCGTGCTGATATGCGCTTGTATTATAGGCCATATGATTGATTTCTCATTCGCCCCATGGGTAGGGTTTATTCTTCAGATACTAATACCGGCTTCCCTGTTGTTGCTTTTCGGAGAGATTATGCCTAAAGTAAAAGCCATGAAAAATCCATTGCATTTTTCACGTAAAGCAGCCGGGATAATAAATGGTATGGAGATTGTTTGCCGCCCGTTATCCAAATTATTGGTCAGGCCAACTTCTTTGATAAATAAAGCATTAACAAAGAAAAAACATGAAATACCTGTTGACGAATTATCCAAAACATTAGAATTAACATCGAAAGAAATGCCGGAAGAAAAAGAAATGATAGGAGAGATCATCAAGTTCTATAATAAGACTGCCGGCGAAATTATGACTTCCCGCTTAGATGTGGAGGATATAGAAATACAGACTCCTTTTAGTGATGTAGTACAGATAATTATTGATTCGGGCTATTCGCGTATCCCTGTTTTTACCGCAACGGAAGATAACATCAAGGGAATCCTTTATATAAAGGATTTGCTTCCTTATATTGATAAACAGGATACCTTTCGTTGGCAAAGCCTGATCCGTCCGGCTTATTTTGTGCCGGAAACAAAAAAGATTGACGAATTGCTGGAAGAGTTTCGTATAAATAAAATCCATATGGCTATTGTAATAGACGAATTTGGAGGAACATCCGGTATTGTAACCATGGAAGATATTCTGGAAGAAATCGTGGGCGATATATCCGACGAATATGATGAGGAAGAACGGCAATTTATTCGCCTGGCCGATGGCAGCCTGATCTTTGAAGCTAAAATTCCATTAATAGACTTTTTCCGTGTGATTGATTGCGACCCGTCTGAGTTTAAAGAATTGACAGACGAAGTAGAAACATTGGCCGGTCTGTTGCTTGAACTAAAAGGCGATTTCCCCAAACGGCAGGAGGTCATTGAATATAATGGGTGTCGTTTCCAGGTATTGGAAGTAGACAACCATCGTATTCAAAAGGTTAAGTTTACAAAAATTTCCGGTTCGGAAAAAGAAGAAAGATAATGATGCCGAGATTGGCAATACCGATAGGGGCCTTGTTGCTTGGCTTATGCATATCCTGTTCGGAATACACGCCGAAGCCGCGGGGTTATCTTCGGATTGAGCCCCCTGTTCCGTCTTATCGGGCATTACCGCTGGATGAATTGCCTTATACATTTAATATATCGTCCTTGCCGGAAATAGAACTTCCGCCCGCAGGCGATCCCGCGGGGTGGATTAATTTGTCTTATCCGGCATTGGGCGCTAAAATCTATTGCAGTTACCTGAGTATACAACCTTCCACGCTGGATGTTGTCATGGAAGAGTCGCGTAAGTTGGTAGCCAGACAGTCGCAAGATGCTCATTCGATTACAGAACAGGCATACAATAATCCGGAGAAACGGGTTTATGCTTATGTGTATCAGTTAGACGGGGCGTCTGTCTCGCCTGTTCAGTTTACGCTGACAGATAGTATGTCTAATTTCTTTAGAGGTTCTTTGTTCTACGGCCGGCGCCCGAATGGCGATTCGATTGCCCCGGTTACGCACTATCTGAAAAAGGATATTATTGAACTCATTCAATCTTTTAGCTGGAAGTAGCCATGCCTCTCTATCTAAAACAAACACTTCCTCTTATGGGCGTTTGGAAAGTAAACGAAAGCGCTGACGATTTACTTTCTCTCCTGGCCCGAACGCCGGCAAATTTTCTTTTCCCGGAGAAAATACATACGGAAAGCAGAAAAACGGAATGGTTGGCTGTCCGCGTATTGCTGAAAGAATTGTTGGGCGAAGAAACCATTATTGCCTATCATACTAACGGCGCCCCTTACCTGCCCGAAAAAGATTTATGTATAAGCATCTCCCACACAAAAGGTTATGTAGCCGTATTGTTGCTGGAAAAACCTCCGGCCGGCATTGATATAGAATATCGCGCCAATCGTATCTTAAACGTACGCAGCCGTTTTATAAGCCCTGAAGAAGACAACCATATAGACCCGACAAACGAAGCAGCCCATTTGCTTATCTATTGGTGTGCCAAAGAAGCCTTATTTAAAATGCTGGGACAAAACGAGGTGGATTTCGCAAAACATATGCATGTAACCCCATTCCCCTATAACAAATCAGGCGGCTTAACGATAACGGAAATCCGTACCCCCCAAGCCGCTTCTTATTCGCTATCTTATCTGGTAAATAATGATTTCGTACTTGTCCATACCCCCTTGCCGGGACAGGACTAAAAGAAAGAAACTGTCTTCTTATATTGCTCATCTTTTAAAAATTAATTCCTATGTATAGATTGGGTTCAAAAAGGAAATAGTTATTCCATTTGCTTTCTATCTCCTTAAAACGTAGAGGTGCGTTTGTGTCGATTGGCCAATATTGACAATGAATTTGAGGTTCTATAAACAGTCTGTTTTTGAAGAAAGTAATTTGATACCCAATATGATAAGATGTATATAATTTAAACCCGTTGCCGATTTTTTTATTTTGCTTGTCTAAATATGTTTTTAATTGCGGTACTATTTCTACCGTTGCAAATAAGCCCTTCCATATCATACGCTGATAAGTGGCGCCAATACCGGTTTCTCTTATCCTGCCGGGATAAAATTCACTTTCTTTCATTATATTCGGGTTCCATAAAGGTATGCCCATCGGTGCAAATAATTTCCAAGTGGCTACTTTGATACCGATTTTGTCTTTGGAAGTAAGTGCATATTTAAAATGAAACTCGTAATGGTGCGTGTTTGTCTTTTCCTCGCCAAAATTAGTAAAAGTTAACCATGGCGAGCTCGCTGAAAATTTATAGCCAGGAACCGAATCTCTACCTGAACTCTTGGAAGATTGACTAAAAGCGTTTGCGCTCAAAACGATAAAAGATACTAAAAATAAAATTCGTATTTGCATAAAATTCAATTAGTTGATTGTTGGAATTTTATTGCAAAAATATCTTGTGCGAACTTGTTTTTCGTTGACTTTGGTTAAGAAATGGGATTTCGTGTTATTTTTTGTTCAATCTTTTGCGGATACGGCTCAATGATTCGGGTTGAACGCCCAAATAACTTGCTAATTGATACTGTGGAACTCGTTGAATCAAGTCGGGGCGGTCTTTTTGTAACTGCACATACCGTTCTTCGGGAGAATCCATTTTAAATTCAGCTAAAGAATTTTGTTGTTTAGTCACTATTGCTTCAACCAATACTCGTGTCAATGATTCCGTTTCGGGAAATTTTTGATACATTTCGGTTTCCTGTTCAGGCGTACCAACACCTGCGATAGTATCTTCGATACATTCCAAATAATAGGCGGAAGGAGTCTTTTTTCCATACGCCGACGGTGTTACTGATTGGTCTTCAGTAAAAAAATCAGTCGTTATTTCATTTCCGTCTTTGATATAATAACTTCTAATACATCCTTTTATAACAAAATAACATTCATTTGAAATTTTACCTTCTTCAAGTAAAACTGTTCCTTTTTTATAACTTTTAATAAATGCACTTTCAATAATAGCCTCCTCTATTTCTTTGGAGATTGTCATATGTTTTGACAGGTATTTTATAATTCCATTTTCCATCTTATAATTCCATAAAAAACAAAAATAGCCGGTCTGAAATCCTTTCCGAATAAATAGGCGGGAGGAACCAAATAATATTTATGGTACCATGTATCAGCGCTGTTTTTTTAAATAGATCGAATGATTTGTTCCAATGGCAAACGTGATTTTGGCGTAATAGCGGGCTGATTGGTATCGCCGGGGTTTCTATAACCGATGGCTACGGCAAACAGCGTTTTATAGCCATTTAGTTGCAGTATTTTGTCGTACTCTTCATTTTTAATCCCTTCCATTGGCGTGCTGTCAATATCCAGGCTTACACATGCTGAAAGAAAAAAGCCAAGAGAAAGATACACCTGGCGTTGCAACCAGGATTTGATTTCCGTTTCTCCTTTTGGCTTCACAAATTGATTGTAATAATTAATAGAACCTTCAGGCAGCGTTTCTTTTATTTGTTCTTCAAATTTTTCAATATCATCAATTGCACAAAAAACGACCAAATTACTTGCATCACTTATCTTTTGTCTATTCCAATTGGATGCAACCGACAGTTCGTTCTTCGTTTTTTCATCGGAAATAAAAATAAACTTCCACGGTTGGCTATTAATAGACGAGGGACTTAATCTTACAATTTCCTTTAATAGCCGAATCTTTTCGTCTGCTATTTTTTTCTTTGAGTCGTACTCTTTAGTCGTGTACCTGCTCTTTGCCAAATCTAAAAATTCCATTTTCTTTTAAATTAAAATTGTTACGTTGTCTTTTATAAAAGCAAAGGTAACGAATAACCGAGAATAAAGTCTCAACCTATACCTATTTTACCATAAGCTTTGCAGACTTATAATACCCCTTTGAGCCGGTTATTTTAATGATATAAAAGCCTTTGAGGGGCGAAATATCTATACTGCCGTTATTAATTGTTTCGGAAAACAGTATTTTTCCGTCAATCGTTATTATTTCTACTTTAGCAGGCGGCTTTATCTTCTCTATATGTATACCGCCGTTCGTGTTCCATAGCTGTATTTCATTTTCCGGCATTCCGGTAATGTTTATAGGCTCTGCATTTGAAGGCAACTGTATGCCGGAGCCTTTCCCCAATGCATGCAAATACCCGTATAGCGCCATTTTACCACGCATTGTCTGTTGAGGCGTAAATTCCGAATGAGCATATACATAACGTGTGTCAAAATATAATTCACCCTGGGGCCATACCTTTTTTATTTCCGGCCCCCACGGGTTTGATCCGCCTGGCGTTGAAGGCGCGGGATAAGATTGTCTGTACATCCGGCTTGGTTGTCCCATAGTCAGACTCTTTCCCCAGTCGTCTACATTCATGTATGGCGTATGTCCCGGATGCATGCCGGGCGTTCCGTCGTTACGCCCTGTGGTATAGAGATTGACTACGCTTCTTTTGTTTTCAAGCTTCGTAGCGCCGACGCTCATCTGTATCATATTTAGCGGATTGCGGCCAAGTCCCCAATCGGCTTCAGCTACAAGCGCTCGAAGGAAGACCGCTTTTTCCGCCGGATTATCCGTGATAGCATGCGCCAGGAGCGTATGATGCACATTGTGTTCGGTATGAAAATATCCCAACTCAACGTGCGTTGCCCGTCGCGACGGACGGGTTGCCATGTGATTAACTTCCTTAATCCATGTCTGATATATCAAAGATTGTTTGATATTGCGAAGTAACTGAGGATGGTTTACCGGCCTGTCGGTAAACAAGTATGCGGCTATGGCCCAAAACTGGTTTTTGTTCCTGCCGTCAAAGATGATAGACGTTGGGCTGTTTATTTCACAATCGAGGACAAAACAGTCTTCATACTTCGTATCGCCCGTAAGATTGTATAAATAAGCGGCAGCCATCATCCTCAAATCCTTTCCTCTTATGTATCCATCGCCAATATCCTGTCCTTTATACAACATCATGTCGGGTTGGTTTAATGCGTACTCAAATGCCACTACGGCCGAATCAAGATAAGCGATCATCAATTCGTTCCGGCCGGCCAACCGGAAACATTCGGCCAGCATCGCTGCGTTTGCGGCATTAGCCCAGGCTGCAACCGTTGTATTACCCGCCTGGAATAATTCGTTCCGGTCAGTTGGGTTTGTCAGGCCATGGCTATATCCTCTGCCGTAACGCAGGTTCAGCCAGAAATCAACCTCATTACGGGCTTCGTCCAATATATCAGGTATTCCGTTACCGCTTTCCTTTATACCGCAATTGTCGTCAGACAAAGCTCCTTGTGTGATATAATAAGGCAGAAGCATATCGTAAATGTTTGATATATGCCCCAGGTACCTGTCCCAGTCGCAGGCGTCGGAATGACCTCCGACTGCTTTGTTATTTACAGGCAAACCTTGTTCCCGGTATTTAATCCAGTCGCCGGGCTTGTCCCAGCAGTCGCCCGACGAGAATGTTGCCCATTCCGCATGATAAGGCTGCATGGTTGTGATATAAACGGTTGTATTCTCCGGCGACAAGCCGGGAATATAAAGCGGACGCCGCGGAACAGGGACACAGTCCATACAGTCTTCGCCTATACGCATATAATAATATCCTTTGAGCGATATATCGTAGGTGGTTTTATAAATATCTTTTTGAACCTGGAAATCGTCGCTACTTCCGATTCCTTCAACGACCAACCTGTAATTCCCTTCCGGGACGTCTGTGCTGAAGTCTGCTTTCCAGACGGGAGATTTAGTGAAATCATAAGCATCGACGTCTGTTCCGGAGTCTTTCCAAAGCTCAACGCGGCCTGTTTCCCGTTTTTCTTTCGTGTCGATATTGTACAAATACACTTTGTTGCCGGTAAAGCTGTTATAATTTCTCCGGCCTCCGTCTCCCATCCAGATGTATATATCTGCAAGATTTAATTCTCCGGTGGGCATATAGCCGACAATATTGGTATGTATGGCTTCGGAGCGCATGTTGAAGATGTCGAAAGTTACTTCCGCCGAAGTCTTGTCTGTTTCCGTTGCAGGGCCTATTCTGACCGTATACCTGCAATTATCCTTCAGCGGCTGCGGCAGGGTCAGGTAAATAGTGTGATCTTTGGGATAGGCATATCTATAGTCTCTTTCGGCCGTTATCCATTCAAATTGCCCCATCCCGTTTATTTTTGATTTACGGTAGCAGTTGACCGGCGGAAGTCCGTCAGGCCCATAGGCTGCATCATCGGCAGAACATATCGCCCATGTGGATGTAAGCCCGGCGGCTTCGATATTGAGCGGGTTACCGAATGTGATCAGGCTGTTCTGTGTTTCATCATTATCATTGAGGTATGCGCTGGCGCCCCTGGCGTCGTCTCTGAAGGATATCTCCCCGTCCCTGAAGATGACAAGGATAATCTCTTTATCAACGATTTTCACGTTATATAATTTTGTCGACCACAGGTTTAACGGTATAATTGTCAAGATTAATAAAAGTATCTTCATTTGCAATTTCATGGGTTGGGTTGGCTCAAGCGAAAGAGCCTAATTTACTTCCAGTTTTTCCCAGGAAGGAAATTCCGGGAATTTATTGTGAGGCTCTGTCTGATACCAGTAAGTTACAGACGATATATCCGATTCTTGTGGGAGATAACGCCCGCCGCTTCTCCATCCCAGGTCTTGAATTGTTATCCGGAGGTCTTTTTCAAAACGCACAGGGTCGGCTATATGCCAGCGATAGAGTCCGAAGCGTTGCTGCGAACGGTAAGTCCCATCCGGGCGTATCACCTGGTGCAGGCCGGCGTATGGCGTACAAAATTCCCTGTACTGGCCTTCGCGGTCAAAATTATATGAGCCGCAAAAATAATCTTCCGTGCCGGTACCGCAAATTGTAGGGAATTTCGTGTCGCCATCCATGAAGAACTTGATTTCTCCTTCTCCCCACCAACCATTATTATTGACGCCCCATGCCATATAAACGCCTACATAATGTCCTTTCCCCCTTACATTATCTATTATTGTGTAGTCAGACGTATGATTCGGGTTCGTTCTTCGCCATTGAGCATGAAAATAGCCTGCATCTTCCGGGACTTCCGTCAGGGTATAATCAATCTGGTAATACAAAGTCATAGCTTCCCGGTCATTTACATTTTCCATCGTAATCCTGCATTTTTTACGGAAAGGCATCGTCCAGTAACAATTGAAAGCGCTACCCGGATTCACGCATACAGCCAGCGACGACAACGGGGCATAGACGCCCCATCCCATGCCAAAGAAGTCGCCGGCCGGACATTCTACCGAAGGCTCCTTTTCGTCATCCCAATAAATACGCATAATTGAAAAACGCCAGTTACCTGTCGGCGTCATCCAGATATGCTGAATAGCTCCCGGCCCATCTATTTCAGCTATTGAAATCGTTTCCTTCGGTTCAATCCGGATGTAGGGATTTACCTTCCAACCCTGTCCTAAGTCGCGGGCGGCATGCGAGGCGTTTGCTGTATTTTTCAGATTATGATCTTTAATATCAGCCATTCCGCCTTTACCTTTTTCACCTGTGAAATTTTCAGGGCTTATAGAACGCGTCCGGGCATTTGATATCCGGTACAGATTACCCATATTATTATCAAGGCCATCATATGGATATTTCTGGGAAAATGCGGTTAACGATATGGTTAACATTGTAATTGTCAATAAAAAAAATCTCATATATCCATTCGTTTATTGTTAATACTCTATAATAGTCATCTTCTTGTCTGATAGTGTAATATAATCTTGTACGGCCAGTCATTTTACAACCACCGCTTCATAAAGTCATCCATTTTATCCATGTTTGCTTCAAGGCTTTGGAGAAGTTTGAATTGTGCTTTTGTTCGTTGTAAATTATGTTTGGGGTGATGGATTTTGTAATAGGTATCGCCATTGATGTAATCTGTCAGGAAACGAACGGTTTGCATACAGGTAAGCAAACGCCCTCCATACGGGAGGAGACTGATTTCGAGCGGCGTTAAAAATGAGTGGGCTGTTTCCATATATCCGCGGGTATATGCCTGGAAAATATTCATATCGACCGTTACATTGTCCAGATTTTCGTCGTCTTCGGCTCCGGTATTGGCGCCTGTGCGGATAAAGTCGCCTATGTCGGATAATACGAAACCAGGCATCACCGTATCCAAATCGATTACGCAAAGCGCCTTTCCGTCTTCATCGAACATGACGTTATTCACCTTTGTATCGCAGTGGTTAATCCGTTTCTTCAATTTGCCTTCGCGGTATAAATCTTCCTGTATGCACATCGCTTTGGCTCTTTTTTCAATCCCGGCGACCAATTCAGTTACTTCGTCTAAACGCCCGGCCGCATTTTCTTTAATGGCGTCATGGAACTGTTGAAGGCGAAATTCCATATTATGGAAGTTTGGAATGGTTTCTCCCAAGGCGCCTTCGGGTATGTCTGCAAGCATTGCTTGAAAATTACCGAACGCTTTCCCCGCCTCGTAAGATAATTCGGGAGTCACTTCTTCGTAGCTTTTACTGCGGGGAATGAAGAGGCATACGCGCCAGTAACCGTCTCCGTCAAAATAATAAAATTTACCGTCTTTGGCGGGAAGAAAGGTTAATACTTTCCGTTCGATATCGCTTTCGCCTTTTTCTTCCAGTTTCTTACGAACATGGGAAGTTACCCTGTGGATATTGTTTTGCAACATATCTACATTTGTGAATATATGATGATTGATACGTTGCAGGATATATTTTTCTTCCCCTTTATCTGTCGTTACTTTTAGCGTGTCGTTGATATGCCCGTTTCCGAAGGGCGTTACAGATACCGCTTTGTCTGTTAATTCAAATTGTTCAAGAATGTTTATTAACTGCTCTGTTGTCTTTGCCATGGTATTTGTGATTGAATGTTGTTAATAATGCAAATATAATCATGATTCCGGATTTATAAAAAAAGGTTTCGGATTTTAAATCCGAAACCTTTTTTTATAAAATAAATTTGATTTATTATTTCCTGTTACGGTTTCCGTAGCGGCTCATGAATTTATCCACACGTCCGGCCGTATCTACCAATTTGGATTTACCTGTATAGAATGGGTGTGAAGTGTTTGATATTTCCACTTTTATCAACGGATAAGTTACGCCGTCAATTTCAATCGTTTCCCTTGCGTTGATGGTAGAACGCGTGATAAATACGTCGTCGTTCGACATGTCTTTAAACGCGACAGGACGGTAGTTATTCGGATGGATTCCTTTTTTCATTGCTTTATTTTGTTTTAATTTATATTTCAAATAGCTGGCAACCGGTAAATTGGGATGCAAAGGTATGGAATAGAGTTGAACAAACAAAGAAATCAAATTATTTTTTTCAGGATATTACTTTTTGTGTTATTTTATATGCTATTAAGCATACTTTTTGTTTGATTGTTGTTATCTTTGCGCAAGTTTATAATTATTAACACGTTAACATATATTACAATGGTAAGTTACAAAGAATTAGGCCTGGTAAACACAAAAGAAATGTTTGCAAAGGCAATGAAAGGTAGATATGCTATCCCTGCATTTAATTTCAATAATCTCGAACAAATGCAGGCCATTATTCAAGCTGCCGTAGAAACAAAGTCGCCGGTTATCCTTCAGGTGTCAAGCGGCGCCCGTAAATATGCCAATCAAACGCTTCTTCGCTATCTGGCTGAAGGCGCAGTAGCTTATGCAAAGGAATTAGGATGCCCAAGTCCGCAAATCGTTCTTCACTTGGATCATGGCGATACATTCGAATTATGCAAAAGCTGTATTGATTCGGGATTTTCATCTGTTATGATTGACGGCTCCCACCTTCCTTATGATGAAAACGTAGCGCTTACTAAAAAAGTAGTGGAATACGCTCATCGATATGATGTAACCGTTGAAGGCGAATTAGGCGTATTAGCCGGCGTTGAAGACGAAGTGAGCGCAGAACACCATACCTATACCGAACCGGATGATGTGGTAGATTTCGTAACAAAGACAGGGTGCGACTCGTTGGCTATCTCTATCGGCACCTCTCATGGAGCCAATAAATTTACTCCCGCACAATGTACGCGCGACGCCAATGGCCATTTGGTTCCCCCTCCTTTGCGTTTTGATATTTTGGAAGAAGTAGAGAAAAGAATCCCCGGATTCCCTATCGTATTACACGGCGCTTCTTCGGTTCCTCAGGAAGAAGTAGAAACGATCAATAAATATGGCGGCGCATTGAAAGATGCGATCGGTATCCCGGAAGAACAGTTGCGTAAAGCTGCCGCTTCCGCCGTATGCAAAATAAACATCGACTCAGATAGCCGTTTGGCAATGACTGCCGCTATCCGCGAAGTATTCGTGACAAAACCGGCCGAATTCGACCCGCGTAAATACTTAGGCCCGGCCCGCGATAATGCAAAGAAGCTTTACAAACACAAAATCGAAGAAGTCCTCGGCTCAGCCAACCGGCTTTAAATAACGACTCGCATGGCGGCATAGCATTTACAAACTATGCCGGCTTAGCTGTTAGAATGGTTATAATTTACAAAACGTAAATTATAACCATTATTTTTTGTAAATATAAAAATCAATACTAACTTTGCGGCTCAAAGTACTTTTATTGTATCTTATGAATAAACAATTGGAAGACATAAAAATCATACGTGAAATGATGGAGAAATCAACTAAGTTTATTTCTCTGAGCGGATTGTCAGGTATACTGGCGGGAGTGACGGCCATACTCGGAGCGGCATTTGCTTATTTTTATTTGTTAAGAAACCCTTCCTTTACGGATTATAGCCATACGCAGGAACTCATGATCCTTTTGGCTGATGCGCTGATTGTTTTATTTATATCCGTAGGCTTTGGCGTTTATTTCTCGTGGCGGAAAGCAAAAAAGAACAAGCAGAGCCTGTTTAATAAAATAACCCTGCGGACGCTCTATAATTTAGGCGTCCCCTTAACGGCAGGCGGTATATTTTGTCTGGTGTTGTTGCTTAGAGGGGATATCCGGATGGTGATTGCCGGAACCCTTATGTTTTATGGCATAGCTTTGATCAATGTATCCAAATATACCTTTGATGAGGTTCATTATTTAGGCATAACAGAAATTATATTGGGAATTGTCGCCGCTATTTTTGTGAGTAACGGTTTGTTGTTTTGGACAATTGGTTTTGGGGTTTGTCATATTGTCTATGGTTTCGTTATGTACAGAAAATATGATTTGAAAAAGAATGACTAATATAATCGCCCATCTAAATAAGGCTTTCGAGAGTCGTATCCGGTTAGGGATCATGTCTATTCTTTCTGTAAGTGATTCGGCTGATTTCAATACCATGAAGCAGTTGATGGATTTGACCGACGGTAATCTGGCAAGCCATCTGAAAGCGCTTGAGGGTATCGGGTATATCCAATCGTATAAACAGTTCATCGGGCGAAAACCCAACACCCAATATACGATTACTGAGGAAGGGCGAAAACAGTTTAAAGAGCATTTGGACGCTTTAGAATCTTTATTTAAATAATTTTTTTTGCGCATATACTTTGAATTGCAAAGTACTTTTGTATACATTATAATAATAATAGATTATGGAAACAAAAATGAAAAAAGCAGAGAAACTATCTCAGTCAATTACGCTGAAAGCCGTAATAGTAGCAGTCTTAACGCTTCTTTTACTCATACCGGGTATTATGGTGCAGGATATTATCCGGGAACGCCAGTACCGGAGTGTGGAAACCATTGAGAAAATCAATGCAAAATGGAGCCATTCCCAGACGCTTTGCGCGCCGGTGTTGTCTGTTCCTTTTACTACTTCGAATAAAATGGCGGACGATAAAATTAAGTATGAGCAACATACGCTCAATATCACTCCCGAAACACTGAATATTGAGACGGAATTATATCCCGAAGAAAGACATTACGGCATTTATAAAACCATCCTGTATAAAAGCGATATCGATATGTCGGGAACATTTGAATTGAAAGATATCAAGATAGCCAACAGTGTGATCCATTGGGATCAGGCCTATATACGTATGGGCTTTTCCGACCTGCGGGGAATTACCAGTACGGTAAGTTTTAAATTGAATAATCAACCATACGAAGCAGAAACAAGCGGGGTATATGAGGGGTCTTTAGGGAAAGAATTGCTGGTAGCGCCGGGTGATTCATTGTTTAAAACATCAAACAAAAAATTCTCTTTCAATTGTAAATTAAATCTGCGGGGAAGTGCAAATATCAACTTTATTCCATTGGGAAAAACGACGAATGTGCATGTGGCCGGCGCCTGGAACGCTCCCGGATATGTGGGGAATTTCAGCCCGGAAACGACTCTTTCTTCCGCGGGCTTTGACGCCACATGGAATATCCTTCATTACAACCGCAGTATTCCTGATATATGGGAGGATAATAACATGAATAGTTTCCATGATTCTACCTTTGGCGTGAATTTGGTGAATACGGTAGACCATTACCAGCAAAACATGCGTTCGGCCAAGTATGCTTTTATGTTTATTGCGCTCACTTTTGTTGTTTTCTTTTTTGTAGAAATACGTACTAAAAAGAAGATACATCCCATACAATACCTGTTGGTCGGGATTGCGTTAGTATTATTCTACAGCCTGCTGCTATCTATTTCGGAGCAACTGAGTTTCGGATTGGCATACCTCATTGCCAGTGTCGCTATCATCGGGCTGATAACCGCCTATACCCATAGCATATTTAAAAACAAACCTCAAACAGCCACGCTTACACTGATACTCTGCCTTTTATATGTATTCCTGTATGTTGTTCTGCAGTTGGAAGATATAGCCTTACTGATCGGCAGCATAGGTTTGTTTATTATACTGGGTATTATTATGTATTTCTCCCGTAAAATAAACTGGTACAAGCAGGAAGAACTTCCCGAGGCAGAGGAATAAGATTAATAATTGCAGGATTAGCCCTCGCATTAGAACAATTATAGACCCTAAATTAAATTCAAATCAATATGAAAACAAAAGTATTTAGCGTTATTACCTCGATAGCAATCGTATTAACCCTTACGGTGGCAACGCTCAGCATTATTGGCATTTCAATCACCGGTCTTTATCCGGGTATTATTGCGTTATTTTTAGTGGCTCTGATTCCGGTTGCGTCTAAGTTTTACGCTAAAAAAATCAGTAGCAAGTCCAATGCTTTTCAGCGGAATTATTACACGACATTCACAATTATTAATTTGCTGTCAATCCTCGTCGTACTATGGATGACATTTGTAATTGTGCACGACCATGTTCTGCATGATTGCTGTTGATTTTTGTCGTAATTATATGGGGATAAGCATCAACAGGGATATAACGTCCTCCGGGAGTGGTTTGAATATCCCGGCTTAACATGTTGGCATTACTTCCGGTAAGGTAAACGCTGTGTCTGGTATCAGCCATACGGCGGGCGAATTTTTCCCAACCGGTAATAGTTCTACTTTAACAGATTAAAAACGTGCGAAAAAAGAAGATAAACCTGATATCCGCCCGGGAGTTACTTTTTCAACAGGAAAATTCCCCTGCTAAACGATACTTTTTTACCTTTCCTTTCAGCTTCCAGTTTTGTTACAAAGGATTGGTTTACAGAATGAAATCCTGAAAGAAGACGAAAGAAGACCTTTCAGCTTCCTTACAGTCGGAAAACCGAAGGAGAGGGATTGACGCCATAAAAAAA
>JAITRG010000096.1 GCA_031288515.1 Tannerellaceae bacterium | reverse complement strand
GCGTTGTTGGCCACCATGCGCGGTATTCCGCAACTCTACTACGGGTCGGAATGGATGTTGCAGAATAAAGCCAAGCAGGGGCATGGCGAAGAACGCCTCGACATGCCCGGCGGCTGGCCAGGCGACAAACGCAACGCCTTTGAAGCAAGCGGACGTACGAAGGTGGAAAATGAAATATTTGAGTACACCAAAAAACTCTTTAACTGGCGCAAAACCGCCACTGTTATACACACAGGAAAACTCATGCAGTTTATTCCGGTGGACAATAATCTCTATGTGTATTTCCGCTACATCGATACGGAATGTGTGATGGTCGTTATAAACAACAGCAAAGAGGAAAAGACGATAGATTGGCTACGTTATGCCGAAATGACCGGGGGCTACCTGCAAGGCGTTGATGTTATTTCCGGGCATACGGTAACTGTTGGAGAATTATTGCGCATTGCGCCGCAGACGGCGCAGGTAGTACATTTCCGAAAGTAATAGCCGGTTTAAAATGTTTTTGTAATTGATATTTAACGGCATACTCCTAAATATTCCTTATATTTGCTTTTGCATTCACTTCGTTAGTATAGGGATTGATTAATACGAATTTGTTCTACTAAGACAAACAAGCTAAACTTTTAGATATTTTAATACATAAAATTATTATGAAAAAGGTTATCTTTTTAATTACGGGATTAATAATGTTTGATTGCCGGATTGCCTCATCTCAAAATGCAGATCACATAGAGGGTGGGCATTTTTTAAAAAGAATAGAATATAATATAATCATACGGGGGTGGACGGAAGCCGATAATAGCTACAATCTTGATGGTAAATCAATACTTGACAGAATACTCTTTGGGCGTATTAATTCTCCCATAGAATTTGTGTTTGAAGATTCACCCGAAGGAGATGATGAGGTATCTGCGTTTCGTATTGTCAGAAATTCACAGACGGATTCATATCAGTTGGAAATTATGAGGATGCCGGATCTTGAAAAAGTATATAATGCGATAAAGGTTCTATCGACAAAGGTAAATGAAACACTTATTTCTCCTGAGTTGATTCAAATGCTATCATTGGAAGGTAGAGCGTTGCTCGATGAGCACAACAAGGAAGTTTACCGCATTAGGCTTAGTGATGATCTGTTTAAACCGTATCGTCCTGAGAGCAAAACGTTCCAAATTAGTAACGAATTTGCAGAAAAGTTGCACAATAAAATAGTTACACTAATAGATAATTTTAAGGCAGCAGGGATACCCCCAATAATTTTTGATGGATATCGAGTAACATTTCGTATCGTAGTTGAAAACGAAGTATGGTCATTAAGTATTCACATGCCTCAAAAGAATGCGCTTATCATGGCTAATCTTTGTCGACAAATTATAGAGGATGCCGATGTAAATAAACTGAATGAAACAAAATATATTGCACTGTTGGATGATTTGCGTTTATAAAGGATTTAATTTTAAAAAAACGAATATGAAAAAAAAGTAATAGTAATTTTCTTCCTGCTATTAGGGGTTTTTCACTCCTGTAAGGAAAAGATGAGCCGTACAGTGGATACCATGGAAATGGAAGCGGAAAAAGAAGCGCGGCAAACATTGTTTGATCTAAGTATAATAAGAAATACTACTCCCGACAGTCTGCGCACGCCGGAACAAAAAGCGCTGCTGAAAAAGCTTGAAAAGCTTGAGGAGATATTCTATGAGCGTTGTGAGATAAAAGGCAAACGATTAGAGGTGTCCATCAGTAAAGAAGATTTTAGAACGGTGGGCATGCCGGAAATATATTACGATATATTAAAAAAAGATCTAAAGGATATAAATCGTTATATTGACACATCCACCGTTGTTCCTGCCGAAATGATTATAGATGCTTACAAGAAGTCGAGAGATGAATATTTTGCTAGAAATAAAAAGAACTAAAGACTGAATATGGTCATAAAAAAACAAATTTATTGGAGAATAATCCGTTGTATTCTTATAGTGGCAGTTGGTTATTTCTATGGTTTTAATCCTATGCATAAAGGATTTAATTTAGGATTAATCGGAATAATTTTTTCTATGGCTTACCTGATTGTATTACTGTTTTTACGAAAGCATTATGTTTGGAAAAAAATTGGTGAAATAACTGTGCTTGCGGGATTGACAGTGGTCTACTTTCTTTGTTTTTAAAAAAATATGAGATGAAAGCAAGTATAAGATATTTGGTTATTCGTCCTTTTACTAAGTTCTTATGGGGGCGCTGTCCGCACAAGAGAAGAGCGATAGTCTTTTTGCACCTTTTGTTGTCCATATTGATATTGATAAAGAAAGTTTCCTGATATAGGGACTTTGGATGATTACATGGGGCATGAGCAGTCGTTTACGGTAGGCCGTGACAGTTCCAGTTTCTCGATAAAGCCGTTAAAGGAATTCAATCCGGATGTTTTGCGGCAATTTATGGAAAACGCTAATGGTGCTTATCAGTTTGTTGACCATTATTATCCGGATGAAAAGAATTTAGCGCTATTAATACAATCTCTCTTCGGCAACAAATTTCCCGATTTGCACTTGATTGATAGAAGGTATGAGGATCGTCAATGGATCAGATTACAATCGGCCTCTTTATCCGAAAGAATCAGCAGTTATTATGATTATGATAGCTCATCAAGTGTGTCCGTGTTTCTCGACACTATTTATTCGGGTATCCTTAAACCTGAGAGGTTACAAACCCTCCGGCAAAAATTGTCGTTTCTTGCGGGCGCTTTTCTTCGCAACGGCTATCAATCGGAAGCGGATGGATATTATCTTTCCATGCCTAATTCGCCCAGTAAGGCGAAATTATGTTCGAGCCTGCTGAAGGAATTTGCTCGAAAAAACGCACGTCAAGTTTGGTAAACTTCTTCTTCATATCGCTGCTCTTAGAAACAATATCAAAGCATCCGTTTGAAGGAATAGGGAAACCCGAAAAATTGAAGCATGAACTTAATGGTTACTGGTCGCGTCGTATCGACGTAATGCACCGGATGGTGTATACTGTAACGGACGATAAAATATACGTCATTTCATGCCGGTATCATTATAAAAAATCCCGCTAATTCACTTCCAGCGCGTCCCACCCCGGCAGTTTCGGGAAGGGGTTGTGTGGTTCGGTCTGGTACCAGAACACGACCGATGCAATGTCGGAATGTTGGCGCAGATAGCGGTCGCCGTGCCGCCAGCCCAAGTCCTGTATGGTGACCTTCAAGTTCTTCTCGAAGCGGATAGGATCCGGAATATGCCAGCGGTACATGCCGAACCGCTGTTGTGCGCGGTAGGTGCCGTCCGGACGAATCACCTGGTGCAAGCCGCTGTAGGGCGTGCAAAATTCGGTGTACCGCCCGTTGATGTCGAAATTGTGGGAGCCGCAGAAATAATCCTCCGTTCCTGTTCCGCAAATCGTCGGGAAGCGGGAGTCGCCGTCCATGAAGAACTTGATTTCGCCTTCGCCCCACCATTTGTTGTTATTGACGCCCCAGGCCAAGTAGAGACCCACATAATGGCCTTTTCCCTTGATGTTGTCCACAATCGTGTGGTCCGACGTCGTATTGGGATTGCTGCGCCGCCACTGCGCGTGGAAATAGGCCGCATCGTCGGGCACTTCCGTCAGCGTGTAGTCAACTTGGTAATACAGTATCAGCTGGTCTCTGTCGTTAAGGTTTTCTATCGTAATCCTGCATTTTTTGCGGAAAGGCATCGTCCAGTAGGAATTGAAGCCCGTCGCCGGATTCACGCAGACGGCCAGCGAGCTCAACGGCGCGTAAACGCCCCATCCCATGCAGAAGAAATCGCCTAACGGACATTCCACCGAAGGCTCCTTCTCGTCGTCCCAATAAATACGTATAACCGCAAAGCGCGTGAAATGCCAGCCGTTTGCCGGTGTAATCCAGATATGCTGGATGGCGCCGGGGCCTTCCATTTCGGCAATCGTCAATGTCTGGAAGGGGTCGACACGAACATTCGGATTCATTTTCCAGCCCTGTCCCAGGTCGCGGGCAGCCCACCACGCATTCGCTGCATTCTGCTTGTCTTTGTCCGTCAGGTCGGCCATGCCGCCCTTGCCTTTTTCGCCGGTGAAATTCTCCGGACTGATGGAGCGCGTCTTGGCATTTGATAACCGGAACAGATTACCCATGTTGTTATCCAAGCCGTCATACGGATATTGCTGCTGGGCAAAAACCGGTACGGTGATAAATAGTGCCGCAATAAAGCATCCTACACGGCAACGCTTAAAATAGAATAATGTTTTCATGTTCATAGTTTGTTAGATTTTATTGAATTGACCACAAAAATAAGACTTTTTGACGAAACGGCAAATACATAATCGTTTTTTATCGAATAAATATAGTATATTTGTTCTATGGTAAGTAAAAAAGGGATAGATTATAAGAAAGTAAGTGGTGAAATTTTTATACTGATGATGTTGTTGCCGTTATTCGTCGTTGCGCAGCCGCGCGACACGGCGCAATGGAACCTCGACGGCACTTTAAAAACAAAATTTGAATGGGGGCTCAACTCCGGCGACATACGGTTTAATCTCCGCAATTCGCGCCTCGGATTA
>JAITRG010000018.1 GCA_031288515.1 Tannerellaceae bacterium | reverse complement strand
TGAGTGCGGGATCCGAAAACAGGGACGGCGGAGGTTACGCAGCGAGTGCGGGATCCGAAAACAGGGACGGCGGGGGTTACGCAGCGAGTGCGGGACCCGAAAACAGGGACGGCGGGGGTACTGTAGCGGCTACAAGGCCCGAAATCCGGTTATTTGCGTGAGGGATAGCAGCGGAAAGCCCGGAGGGAGCCGCAGGCGAGCGAGGACTTGGAGCGGATAGCCCGACCCGACCCGAAGGGGAGGGGCACGCCCGTCAACATATTGCAAAAAACAACCGGGTCTGAATCAAAATGTCATTTTGTACTTCGCAGCGGAGCCTGGCGCTGCCTGAATTGGGCGGAGCCTGGCGCTGCCTGAATTGGGCGGAGGGAAAATAAAACGAATACGGGAAAACAGAAATTTCCGGCTACTGTCTTCCCAATGGTTTATCAAGGGTATCGTAACGGCGTTCTAAAGGCGTCGTAATGGTTTGGATAAGAGGACGCAATGTTTTTCCCCTTTTCCGCCGGCCCTGTAATTTTCTGGCTGAAAGATAGCGCCAAACAGGCCTGCGTAATGAGATTAATGTGTTAAAGCGGAATTACATATCATTTGTAAAACGACTAATTATCCGTATTTTTGCAAAAACATTCAGAAACAGAAATTATGGCGAAGTACAAACGTATCCTTTTAAAATTAAGCGGCGAATCGTTGATGGGCGGAAAACGGTATGGCATAGACGAGGTGCGCCTCAACGAATATGCCGCGCAGATTAAAGAAATAGCCGCCATGGGCGTGCAGACAGGCATTGTGATCGGAGGGGGAAATATCTTCCGGGGGCTGAGCGGGGCTTCAAAAGGCTTCGACCGGGTGAAAGGAGACCAGATGGGGATGCTGGCTACCGTAATTAACAGCCTGGCCCTGAGTTCCGCTTTAGTTGCGCAGGGGGTAAAGGCCAGCGTACTTACGGCTGTCCGTATGGAGCCAGTCGGAGAATATTATAACAAGTGGCGTGCGATTGAGCTGCTTGAACAAGGCAACGTAGTCATCATGTCGTGCGGAACAGGCAATCCGTTCTTTACTACGGATACCGGTTCGGCGCTGCGCGGCATAGAAATCGAGGCCGACGTGATGCTGAAAGGGACGAGGGTGGATGGTATCTACACGGCAGACCCTGAAAAAGACGCGACAGCCGCCAAGTTCGCAACAATTACCTATGACGAAATATATAATCGCGGGCTGAAAGTAATGGATTTGACGGCCGCCACGATGTGTAAAGAGAATAACCTCCCGATTATTGTATTTGATATGGATACAAACGGGAATCTGAAAAAAGTTATATCCGGCGAAAATATAGGCACATTCGTTCATAATTAATCAGGAATAAAGGGCGTATTGTATGGATAGAAAGAATATTGTATATGCGGCGGGGACGGCCATTCTGTGGCTGGGTTTATTTACCGCTTGCGGGGGAAATGGAAAACCGGCCGTCGGCCTGGAATCTTTATTAAACGAAATGGTATCATGGGAAGAGACAGCCCGTTATCCGGCCATTCCATACCGTTGCTTACAAGCGAGCAGCTACGACCGGCTGTCGGTATCCCCTGATTCCGCCCATTGGTTTGCTAACAATGACGGCTTCGGCGTCGAACGGATTGAAACAAATGAAGACGGGCGTACGGAAAAAGTCTTGTTCGACGACAAAGGCCCGGGCGTAATCACACGTATCTGGACTACAACAACAGACAAGCGGGGCGCCTGGCGTTTTTATTTCGACGGCTCTTCAAAAGCAAGCTGGGAGATTCCGGCCTATGATATGATGCAGATACATATACCCCAGCTCGGACGCGGGCTGTTACAACCTCATACCAGTTATACGCCCGGAGGAAAAGGCGGAAGTACCCTGTTTCTCCCGATCCCTTACGGCAAAGGATGTAAAATTACATTTGAAGAACCCCACGACATGCCGCCTGTCCCCAGGTACTACCAGATAAACTATCGCAAATATCCCGAAGAAACAATCATTGAAACATTCACCCCTAAAGTTGTCAAAAAAGCGGCGTCAAAAATTGAGGCGACAGACAAATTACTGCAAAACCCTGTTATAGACTGCGATTCAATATATATCGAAAGGGAGCAGGAACTGGAAGCAGGCAATCCAATGCTGATCAAGCTTCCGCAAGGCGGGCATGCTGTCCGCGAATTGAAGATAAAAGTATCGGTCGACGACAAAAAGCAGTACGCCCAGATTAT
The DNA here is from genome assembly GCA_031288515.1 of Tannerellaceae bacterium. Lineage (GTDB taxonomy): Bacteria > Bacteroidota > Bacteroidia > Bacteroidales > Tannerellaceae > DFXE01. The sequence continues at coordinate 10,404 of JAITRG010000018.1, read as the reverse complement.
GCGCAGCATTATCCTTATGGGAACATTTGACGGAAAGCAAACCGTTTGGGCTCCCATATCCGACTTTTCCGGAGGAGGAATGGGCGCTCCCGCCGTAGAGAGCTGGTTCCTGTCTGCCGACGGTAATGGCAGTATTACGAGCCGCTGGCCGATGCCTTACAGGGAAGCGGCGTCTATTGCGCTGGTAAACGAAGGCAAGCTGCCGGCCAGGGTAGAAGTATCCCTCTGTTTATCTCCGGCGACATGGGATGAACGGGCGCTCTATTTCTATGCTTCCTGGCGCCAGGAGAGGGGGATAAAACTAAGCGATAAGCCTGATGATAACGAAAATACAATCGAGTGGAACTTCGCGACAATCAATGGAAAATGCGTATACAAAGGAGACGTCCTTACATTATATAATCATTCGCCCGAATGGTATGGCGAAGGAGATGAAAAAATATGGGTGGACGACGACAAATTCCCCTCTCATTTCGGAACGGGAACGGAAGATTATTATAACAGTTCATGGGCTCCGGTAATACCTTTTCAAACACCCTTTGGCGGCGCTCCCCGCGCCGATTCGGAAAGCTCGCACGGCTATAATACGTTCTTCCGTACACGCAACCTGGACGGAATCCCGTTTACGCAACGGTTAAAGTTTGATATAGAAATGTTGAGCTGGAAGAAAGGAAGCGTTGATTATGCCACGACGCTCTTCTGGTACGGCAGCATAAAAGCCAGGGTAGAAGGAACTTCGGGAGTAGACGAAGCAACCGCAAAACTGCTTCCCGCCCCGGATGGGCTACAATGAGCGAATAAACGGCCTCCTGAAACAGGACGTATTATGGTATTTCACGTGCTCTGAAACAGTTGCAATAACCCGGGTCAGGGATAATCCGTATGGAACAATTTATGCGCCGGATGCTTCTGCGTTAAAAATATTCGCCCAATATGGCGAATATTTTAACGGCAGAATTGCTGTCTTTTCCCATCACGAAAAAGTTAAAATGGTATACGTCGCCGGTAGTGTCGTCTATCATCCATACCTGGTTTCGTTCTGTGGTCGACATCGAACTTTGTATAAAGCGCACTGGCGTTGTCTTGTTGGATTGGCTAAATGTTGCCTTCATCACGTCATTACTGTATCCGCCGGTCTCGTATTTGCCATCCTTATTCTTACCTATCAAAGCTCCGTTCGCATCTGTTTTACCGGGCCAATACTGGGTAAACTGGTAGTGGAAGGTTCTTGTACTTGCAGGAAGGGCCGGGAGTACAATCCGGGGATAACTGTATTGCGAACTTTGCGGAGACTTTTCCAGTGAAACTTCCATAAAATCGAACTTGATATTCTTACTGTCGAGGGCTGTAACGCTATGATACAGTATTTTCTTTATGCCTGCATCTTTTGTATTCCGCTTTTGAATGCTGAGGTAATTCCATTCCTGTCCGTTCCATACCATAAGGCCTTTTTTCAAGTACATGTCTTCATTTTCGGTCAGATTATATACAAGCAGGCCGGTATGTTCTTTCTTTTGTTTTAGTGTGGCGCTTGGGAGCATGGGAGCCAACAGCGTATCTCTGTTCAGCCACACGCGAGGCATCAACAATCCCTTTCCCGCATTTTTTCCTCCATTGGATACGGCGTCTCTGGTATCTTTCAGTTGCAGCAAGGCTCCTTTCGCAGGCGCTTCATCTATTCCGACGGTAACTTGCGCATACAGACCGGGCGACAGGGTCAGGCATAAAAGCAGCCGTATGATTTTCGTATGTGTTTTCATCTTTACTTTTTGCTGATAAATTAATATTAATATTCCGTTGCTATTACCGCGTAAAACGGCGTGCCGAGGCTGTATACGGCATAAATAAAATGTACATTATATACATGATCCTGATCAAGGTTTGCCAGCCATACCTCGTATCTCATGTCCTCCTTTTTCAATGTCTTATCGTGGAGGTCTACCCAGTTATAACCGAGCGCCGCAGATTCCCCTAACGTCTTGTTTCCGGCTTCATAAGTGTATCCTACATACGGATTATCCTTATTTATATTCTGGAGCGCAACAGAACTCTGCGCCGCATCCCCCGGATCATTGTAATCCCAGAAGCGGGCGATATGATACCATACGTCGATTTTTGGATGCGGCCTTTGGGCGATCCTCATCTGGGGTAACATATCTTCCCATTTTTTTGAGGAAGAATTGGGCGGTTTAATTCTAAATTCAAATACTCCAATCTGCACGCTGGGCACATTATCTTCGGTCAGGCTGGCAGCCACAGATCTTACCACCGCTTTTTTCGTCTTCGAACCGGCCGTTTTTGATTCGGTTTCCAACAGTATCCATTCGCTGCCGTTCCATTCGCATACGCCTTCTTCTATTCCTCCTGCCGCGCTTACGTTATAAACCAGCAGACCGGTGAGGGCTTCTTTTTGTTCTTTAGTCGCTCCCTGAACAACCGTTACATCCGTAATGTTTTTTATTTCTATGCGGGGAAGCAGAAGCCCTCCTTTGTCGGCGGTTGCATCGCCTGGGGTCGTAGCGTCGTATTCCTTGATTTGCAGAAAGGCGGCCGGTTCGGTGGGTAACAAAGAGCCGACAGATACCTGCGCCTGTAAACCTGCGGTGAAAGGCAGTGCGAAAAAAAGTCGCAGTGCGTTGATTTTTCTATGTGTTGTCATGTTTAATTTCTTATGATTCATTAATATTTCTGCGCAATTATTATATAGGTTCTTTGCGAGTTCTTAGCCTTCTCATCTCCCAGCACCATAAACTGGACATGGTATATATGATTATTGTCTTTATCTGCCAGCCACATCTCATCCCTTTCGAGGGGGGAGAGCAAGCGGCCGGTTCTGTTGCAGTCTGTAAAGCTGCTTTTCTTCACTGTCTCTTGCCTTGATATGAAATAGTAACCCCACTTGTTGGGGTCTTTATCATCCCAACGATCTTTCATCGCTCCTGTCGCGTCGTCGAAATATTCGATAAAGTGCCAGTAGAACGTTTTGTCAGTGGGCTGATCCGAACTTAGCTTCATCTGGGGATTGGTATTCTGGGGATTGGCGGCGTTGTAAGGCTTCATTCTGAACTCAAATATTCCCAGCGAAAGAATCCGCGTCTCATCTGCCTTACTTGCCCGATAGATGAGTTTCTTTATGGAGGAACCTTCTGTTTTTGAGATCTTTTTCAACTTTTCCCATTCCGTTCCGTTCCATTGGTAGATTCCTTTTTCAAGTTGGCGGGTTGCATCTGCTTCCACATTGTACACCAGGAGGCCGGTATGGTTTTTCTTCTGGTCTTCCGTCAGGTTAGCGAGCGAGAAGTCGTCAAGGCCGTTAAGCGCCACCCGGGGAAGAAGCAAGCCTCCCGCTGCCGTTACTCCATCTGCTGCCTGAGCAGCCGGTTCTCTGTCCTTAATCTGCAAAAGAGCAGCGTCTGCGGGAGCTTTCCCGCTACCTATCGTCATTTGTGCATGTAATCTAAAACAGGGACAGGCGATGAACAGTAAGACGAATAGGAGTTTAAATGTTAAAACTACCTGTTTCATTGTGAAAAATTTTCTTTTTGTTTTTTATATTATTACTTTTCTATTTTCACGTATAAACTTTATTTCAAATTACCTCCGGTTAAGTTTTATGGACAAATATATGAAATAATATGAAATTTTAATGATTATATTGGTCTTTTTTTTGGAGAGAAAAGTGAAAAATACATAAAATATGTCTGGGTGATTTACTGTTTTAGTTCTTATCTTTGCAGCGCAAAAAGTGAAGTAATGTATATTGATTTAGATAAGAAAGAGATATTGAAACATCTGTCGTCTGAGCCGTTCCGGATTGTTTCGGAAGCAGCGGGGCGATTAGGCCTGGAGGTTTATGTTATCGGAGGGTATGTGCGCGATATTTACCTGTGCCGGCCGTCTAAGGATATTGATATTGTAACCGTTGGCAGCGGTATCGAATTGGCGGAGGCGGTTGTCCGGGCATTAGGTAAACCGGCCCGTTTATCTGTTTTTAAGAATTTTGGAACTGCCCAGATAAAAAGCGGGGATTTGGAAATAGAATTTGTCGGGGCGCGTAAGGAATCGTACCAGCGTAACAGCCGCAAACCGATAGTGGAAGACGGTACGCTTGAAGACGACCAGAACCGGCGTGATTTTACGATCAACGCCTTAGCGCTTTGCCTCAATAAAGAACGGTACGGCGAATTAATCGACCCCTTCGACGGTCTGCGGGATATGGAGTATCAAACCATCCGTACGCCCCTCAACCCGGATATTACTTTCAGCGACGACCCGCTCCGGATGATGCGCGCCATCCGGTTTGCTTCGCAATTGGGCTTTTATATCGACCCGGATACCTTTGATGCGATTGTACGTAACAAGGAACGGATCCATATTATTTCAGAAGAGCGGATTGCAGATGAACTGAATAAGATTATCCTTTCGCCGAAACCCTCTATCGGGTTTGAATTATTAGACCTGTCCGGCTTATTGTCTCTTATCTTCCCCGAGCTGAGCGCGCTCAAAGGCGCCGAAACGCGCGATGGCATCGGGCATAAAGACAACCTGGCGCATACGTTGATGGTACTCGACCGGTTGAGCCGCCATACCGATAACGTATGGCTCCGCTGGAGCGCCTTGCTGCACGATATTGCCAAACCGGCGACCAAGCGCTGGGACAACCGCCTGGGATGGACCTTTCATAATCATAACTTTGCAGGAGAGAAAATGATACCGGGTATTTTCCGGCGGATGAAGCTTCCCATGAATGAGAAAATGAAATATGTTCAAAAGATGGTGAAGCTACATATGCGCCCCATCAGCCTGGCAGATGAAGACGTGACCGATTCGGCTATCCGCCGGCTACTCTTTGACGCCGGCAACGATATTGACGACCTGATGCTGCTGTGCGAGGCCGATATAACCAGTAAGAATCCCGAAAAAGTACGCCGTTTCCTGAATAACTTTCGCCTGGTAAGGGAGAGACTGGCGGAAACAGAGGAGAAAGACCGCATACGTAACTTCCAGCCCCCCGTCAGCGGCGAAGAAATTATGAGAACGTTCGGGCTTCCTCCCTCCCAGCCTGTAGGAGTAATCAAAGAAGCGATCAAGAATGCCATCCTTGACGGGGAGATACCGAATGAATACGAAGCCGCCCGCCGCTTTATGCTGAAACGGGCAAAGAAGATGGGGCTGGCGCCTGTTTAAGCGTTCAGGCGCGTAACGGCCTTCACTCCTTTCACCGTTTTTATCTTTCCGATCAATATCCCTAAAGCGTTTGTATCTTTTATCAACACGGTAAAATGCCCCTGGAAAAAACCGTCTGTCGAATCGATATGGAGCGAACGCAGGGATACCCCGGCCTCTTTACCGATTACCGACGTGATATTGGTTACAATCGCAATATCATCTTTCCCGACAACCTGCAGGTTCACGATGTATCCATCATTCCCTTTACCGCTCCACCGGGCCTGAATAATGCGATAGCCAAACCTGTTGAACATACTTTGCGCATTCGGGCAATTCATCCGGTGTATTTTTATGCCTTGGGAGGACACAAAAGCGAAGACTTCGTCGCCAAAAATAGGGTTGCAGCATTTGGCTAACTTATAATCAATCCCCGTCAGGTTTTTATCGATGAGCAACACATCCTGCCTGGAAGAAATTTCTTCCGCTTCGGTAGTCGTCGTAAAATCTCCGGCGCTTCTTACTTCCGTGTGGTCGGTTGTTTCGTTTTCTTTCCGTTCGGCGTCTACGTATTCTTCAATTATCTTGTTGGCGTCTAAGCGTTCTTCGTTCAGGTCTGTATAGAAGTCGGTAACGGTTTTATAGCCTTTCTTCTTTATGTAGCGCATTAAGACGCCTTCGTCTACATCTATTTTACGGTTTTTGAAACGGCGCTGGAGCAGCTCTTTGGCAAAGTCGGCAGTTTTGGCAGCTTCTTCCCGGAGGGCTTGTTTGATTTTAACGCGGGCTTTGGCTGTTTGTATAAAAGCGAGCCAGTCGCGTTTGGGCGATTGTGTCTGCGAGGTCAGGATTGAAACCGTATCTCCGTTCTGCAAAATATGTTTAATCGGTACATTCTTATCATTCACTTTGGCCGAAACACATTTGCAGCCCAGATTGGAATGGATGGCGAAAGCGAAATCCAACACGGTGGCGCCTGCCGGTAATTTAATCAGTTCCCCCTTGGGCGTAAAGACATATATTTCGTCTTTATACAGGTCCATTTTGAAGTTCTTCATCAAATCCAGCGGGTCTGTATCGTTCGATTCCAACGCCATCCGTACGTTGGCAAGGAAAGAGTCGAGGCCGATGTCTTCTTTTACTCCTTTGTATTTCCAGTGTGCGGCAAGGCCTTTTTCGGCAATCTCGTCCATCCGCAGGGTTCGTATCTGTACTTCCACCCATTTGTTTTGAGAGCCCATTACCGTAGCGTGCAGGCTTTCGTATCCGTTGCTCTTCGGGATCGATATCCAGTCTTTCATCCGTTTCGGATTGGGTTGGTACATATTTGTTACAATCGAATAGACCTTCCAGCAGGCCGCTTTCTCTTCTTCGCGCGAAGCGTCCGGCATATCCAGGATAATACGTATGGCGAATAAGTCGTAAATCCCCTCAAACTCGATCTGTTGTTTCTTCAGTTTATTATTAATAGAATGTATAGACTTGGTACGTCCTTTAATATCAAACGTAAAACCGGTTTCTTCTATTTTCTTCTTTACAGGATCGATAAAGCCGGCAATATAGGCGTCGCGCGAGCGCTTCGTTTCGTTTAGTTTTTGTTTGATAAAGGCAAATTGTTCCGGGTCAGTAAATTTAAGCGAGAGGTCTTCCAGCTCTCCCTTTATCTTATATAACCCTAACCGGTGCGCAAGTGGGGCGTATAAGTAAGACGCTTCCATAGCCAGCCGTTTGCGGTCTTCTTCATTCGCCAGCCGTTTGCCGTTTTGCATCAGGTAAAGCCTGTCGGCAATCATCAGGAGGATAACCCGTACATCTTCGGCAAAAGAGAAGAGCAGGTGATGAAAATTTTCCGAGTCGATGGCGGTGTTACGGGCGTATAGATTGGACGTTTTAAGCAATCGGGAAATAAGTAACGCCACATCCTCGTCGAACGTTTGCTTTACTTCGTCAATCGTTATAATTTTCTTCAGCGCCGGCCTGTATAAGAGGAGGGCAATGATGGGCGCCCGCTTCAGACCAATATTCAACGCTGCTATCAACGCGGTATCTATACTGCGTAAAAGCCCGTTTATGCCGTTTTTGTCTCTTCCATAACAATTCAGCGGGATAACCTTTTGCATGAACGTACGCATCTTGCGGATATCGTCTTTTTCGAGGAACGGGTACAGGCAAGCTGTTAATTTTTTATACCCGGAGCGGAACAAGACTTTCTCTTCCGGCGTAAAAAATACTGTTTCAGTCATAACATCAATGAATTAAATTCCTTTCTTGCGGCTCTCAACTTACTAATATGTTGTAAAAGTATCTTTTTTCCTTTAATATATTTACGATTCAACGCTTATTTTATATATTTGTAAGTATATGCGTAAACCTAAAAAGAACTGTTATATGCTCACAAAAGAAGACTTAAATCAAATCAAAGCCAAAGGTATCCGTGAAGAACAGGTAGAGGAGCAATTAGCTTCCTTTGCCAAAGGCTTTCCTTTTCCCGGAATAACAGCTTTTGCTTCTGTTGAAAAAGGAATCGCCGTTATCCCCCAGGATAAACAGCTTATGTACATTGACGCCTGGGAAGAATATGCCGGGAAGAATAAGACAATCGTCAAATTTGTCCCTGCATCCGGGGCGGCAAGCCGGATGTTTAAAGACTTGTTTGCGTTCCTCGACGCGGATCGGCCGGCGCCTGAAACGTCTTCTGTAAAACAGTTTTTTGACGAAATAGAAAAGTTTGCTTTCTATGAAGAGCTGAATACATGCTGCCGCGTGTGCCACGAAAAAGATATTGCCGAACTGATTGAAGCCGGAAGATACAAGGATATTGCCTCCGTATTACTGAATGAACCGGGACTGAATTACGGCCAGCTTCCCAAAGGTTTGCTCCTCTTCCATGCCTATCCTAAAAGTACGCGTACGGCCATGGAAGAGCATCTGGCCGAAGGCAGCATGTACGCTAAAAATAAGGCAGGGGACGTGCGCCTGCATTTTACCGTATCTGCCGGGCACGAGGCGTTGTTCGGGGCGCTGGTCAACGAGAAAAAGGCGTTCTATGAAGACAAGTTCTCCGTAGAATACCATATCTCCTTTAGCCGGCAAAAACCGTCTACCGATACCATCGCCGCCGATATGAACAACCATCCGTTCCGGGATAACGACGGGAAACTGCTTTTCCGCCCCGGAGGGCATGGAGCGCTGATAGAAAACCTCAATGATATCGACGCCGACATTATCTTTATAAAAAATATAGATAATGTAGCGCCCGACAGCTTTAAATATGCTACGGTTATCTATAAAAAAGTATTGGGCGGCGTCCTGGTAAGGTTACAAGCAAAAATACATGCCTGTTTACGGCTGATAGACAGCGGGAAATACACGCATAAGCAAGTGGAAGAAATGATTCATTTCCTGCAGGATGAACTTTGCACACGCAATCCCGACATTAAATACCTTGAAGATGCGGAGCTGGTTCTTTATCTGAAGAGAAAGTTCCAACGCCCTATCCGGGTATGCGGCATGGTAAAGAATACAGGCCAACCGGGAGGAGGGCCTTTCTTCGCCGTAAATCAGGACGGAACCATTTCTCTGCAAATACTCGAAAGCTCGCAAATCGATCTGAACGACCCGGCAAAGAAGGAGTTATTTGAAAAAGGAACTCATTTCAACCCGGTAGATTTAGTCTGCGCCGTGAAAGACCATAACGGAATCAAATACAACCTGCCCGATTATGTAGACAAAGAAACCGGTTTCATATCGATCAAAAGCAAAGACGGCAAAGAACTGAAAGCCCTGGAATTGCCCGGCTTATGGAACGGCGCGATGAGCGATTGGAACACCGTCTTCGTAGAACTCCCGGCAGAAACCTTCAGCCCGGTGAAAGCCGTCAACGACTTGCTGAAGGCGGAGCACCAGTAAAGCCGGCGCAACAGGAGGGCGAGAGGGGAAAAAGTCATTACGACGTCTTCGGTAAACCATCATATTATCAATTTTGGCGAACCCGAGGAATTCTAACAATAAATTGTTCGCCGTCTATATCATTGATCAATTCAATATTGGGCTGGTTTTCTAATGCACGTGTAATCCCAGAGCCAAATCCACGATAATTCATCAATTTTGAACAGTAGGATACCATGAGATTATTTCGCACAACCGCGTTTCCCATTTTAATATTTTCAATTGTCCGACTGTTTGGCAACGAACCCGAACTCACAATTTCAACTCTATCGTCAAAAATCATGATTCTAACAGGGCTGTTTTTTGAATAATCCCGATGTGTGAGCGCATTTTGCACTACTTCTTCAAGTGCGATTTTCGATATTTCCAGCACGCCAACCGAATTAAAATTCTGTTCAGCCTGGACAGAACGCAAATTAGTTATAAGGAAACCCATTGCCTGGTCGAACATTTCGGGAATTGTACCTTCAATGTCTTTGCTATCGCGGTAGGAACTTCCGCCAATACTATTCCCAAAAAAAGAAATGGCTTTGATGCAAAAAGCTGGGCGATATTTTTGCGGGTTATTTGCAAAAAACTCCAAACCGCCTAAGGTCAATTTATTATCTTTTATGATATTCAGATTAGTCAATAGTTTTTCATCTATCTCGACTTTTTCTCCTGAATCTGATTTTTGAATGACTTTTACATATTTTTCTACTTTTGACTTATCAACATCGGCTACAGATGTATTGGGTATTATCATTTCATCTACATAAAGACTGCCACTTTGTTGAAAAAGTCGCATAATTTCATTATTGTCAATAAGTTTTCTTTTATCGGAGCCTTGTTTTATCCATATCGCACCATTCTTGTCTTTATACGGTTTGCTGATTCCTTCCGAAACAGTAACAACCAATATTTTTTTCTCGTCATCATTAGTATTGATAGTAACAACCTCTGTTTCGATAAAAATTTGCGGTTTCACTTTATCGCTGGCTACGGTTGCTAACCGGTTGTTATATGATTGCAGTTGTTCATAACTCAAACCTGCGATTTTTCCAGTTTTATCTTCTATGCCAACAAGAATAACCCCTCCTTTAGAATTGGACATGGCAATCATCTCTGCCGCAAATTTATCATCATCCATCTCCTGTTTAAACTGCACTCGGATAGTTTCTCCAGAACTTATTAACCTGAGTTCGATATAATCAGCCCGGCAATTTTAACATAAATTAATTATTGAAGAAGACACAAAAATTTTGCACGGATTTTTCCGGGGAGGTTTTGATTTGTAAGTTAAATATGTAA
>JAITRG010000195.1 GCA_031288515.1 Tannerellaceae bacterium | reverse complement strand
CATAACCAATGGCAACTACCTCATCCAGCCCTATCGCCTCTTCCCGTAGTACAACATTTATTGATGTTTGGTTTCTTACCGGTATTTCCTGAGTAACATATCCGATATAGGAAAATTGGAGTGTAGCGTTTTCAGATATAAAAAGGATGAATTTCCCCTCTATATCCGAAATGACGCCATTACTTGTCCCTTTTTCTACAACATTCACGCCAATCATAGATTCGCCGGATTCATCTACAATTTTACCGGAAATCTGTTTTCTCCCATCCTGTTGAGATGAAATAAACTTTTTTTCGGAAAGGACAATCAGTTGACCAACTATTTTGTAATCAATCCCGGTATTTTTTATTAATTGATCTAAAACTTCTTTTAATTCTCCATCAGAAAAGTGAATGTCCACTTTACGTGAAGTATCGACCGCCTTATCTGTAAACACAAATTTGAAATCAGTTTCCTTTTCAATCTTCTCTATAACTTCTTCCACCGTAGCATTACTCATGTCTAACGATAACCTTGCGTTCTGTGAGCGGGATACGGATACGCCTGCATATAAATGGGATAAACACAAAAACAAAAGAAATGTCGTGATTTTCATAAAACGCATGTATTCACTTAGCGCTTTTCTATAAAAGTGCAGTTTGTCTATTCGAATTTTCATATTTTTGTAACGGATTTTAAGTTCAACATAAAATTCTTATCCGGTAACAGCGGATAACTCTCTGGCAGGAATAAGCTCCAACTTATTCCTGTTTTTTATGGTTCACTGGGATATTATCATAGGCATTACTTTTTAAGGTCAAACAAAACATATTAATTGATAACAATATCGATATGCTGCCTGTTAAACAACAGGTCGCATTGTTGCTTCATCTCTTTTTTTACAGACCAGGTAATCGGCGCCGCCAGTTTCAATACATCCAGTATCTGTGTGATCGTTTCGGTAGAGAAAGTCGCACGAACACGGTAGTTCACGGATGAGTTGTTTTGTACATTAAATTCCACATTATAGTGACGGGAAAGACGTTTAAATACCTCTTCCAACGGGGCGTCTCTGAATATGAGCAATCCTTCTTTCCAGCCTGTTTTCTCTTCGAGGTTAACCGTAGTTTTCCACATTTGTCCGGTATTTATGTCTAAAGATACCATTTCGCCCGGTAAGAGATGGATTACCCGGCCATTTTGTATGGCATCAACTTTACCATGTTGCAAAGTGGCCTCACGGATATGATCGTTAGCATAGGCGTTGATATTAAATGAAGTGCCTTTGGCTAAAATCTTCATTCCCGAAGGAATTTCAACTTCAAATGGGAATTCAAGGTTTGTTTTTACATCAAAAAAAGCCTCGCCGGACAGTTCTACCTTTCTTTTTTCTCCGGAAAACCACGAAGGATAACGGAGCGTGCTCCCACTATTCAACCATACTTCCGATTCATCGGGTAATGATGTTTTAATCACAGAACCTGGGACAGCGACAATTTCTGTGTATGCGATAGCTTGAAAAGATTTGCCGTCTTTGTATAGAAACAGATACATAAAAATCAACGTACTTAATAATAAAGGGATAACCAATATGGTTGCAACTCTATTGAATACATTGAAGAATAGCAACTTTCGTGATTGATGTTTTATTTTTGTACAGGTTTGCCGATAACCTTTTAATATATCTATTTCTTTGTTTTCCCGGATATCCTGCTCCAGAGCTTTCAGTATTCTGATTTTATCAGATATGTCCTCTTTGATTTCATTCATAAGTTTAATCGTAAATAAAAGCCGTTCTTATTATATATAATATATACACTAACTTTTATGATTTGCGACAACTTATTCCGGGAAACTAAATATAAGGCTTCATATATTCTGTGGGTACACGGAGCCTTAGTATGTTTTTTTCATAACTTCCTTAGTTGTTATATTCCACGACATCAAAAATTTTGGATATCATTTGTGATTGTTTTTTCCAAACTTTTGGTTTCATCCGATAGCTGATGCTCTTTTTTCCCGTTAAAGAGATGATAAAAGAATTATCTTCCCGAAAGATTTTTATCAAAAGCTCATAGGGTAATGTCAATGATGCACGTTGCTGCCAATAATCTTTCTTGGGTTGAACAAAATATGTAACTGCTTTTCCTTCAAACAAGACGCCCATTTTGTCGCTTAAAATCTTTACAGAGTCTATTTTCATCACATTATGTGTGTAATATGTGAATGTAAACGAGGCTGAATCTCTTCCTGCCAGATAAGTAATATCATACTCTAATTTTTTTAACGCTTCGGCATTGCCGCTTTCAAATACTTTTTGCGGATGGATAAAATAAACGGCGCCTCCTTCTTGGGGATAAAAAGAATATTGGCGATGTATTTTTTGAGTATTCCCAACAAATGGAATAGCCATTAGTAGAATAAACAGCACATATTTTTTCATGTTACCTGTGCAAATTTGTCCGATTCGGTAAAGATAATAAAAAACCGAGGTTCTGCCTATAAACAAAACCCCGTTTATAAATCGCTGTCTAATGTATCTTATTCTCCGTAAACAATTGTTTCATATACGGTATAAATACCTAAAATGGAAAAGTTACGTTCGTCAACATGGCTGATTTTTGTAATTCCTGCATTTTTCGCAGCCGTTTGATAACTTGCATCACCTGTTGCAATCAATCCTAAATAACCTGTTGCAGTAGATGTTCCCACTTTAGTAGCCAGTTTATTACTTGTAACAGCATTTCCGGATACCAGATCTGTAAAAACAACTCCTATTATCGGAGACCTTGTTATACCACAGCTACATAAAAAGGCTCCCGCTACTAAGCAAAGCAATAATTTTTTCATTGTACATATAAATTAGTCCTTATCCCCTCTCCCGACAAGGAAGTTTGTTCTTTATTTGGTTCGAGAGGGTAAACCTTATTTCTTTTTGTATTGCAAATTTATATAAATCCATCATTTGTAACGCTTATTATTTGTTAATATTTCCCATTGCTGCCGGGCTAACATTCGATTAACATCTTTTTGCCCTTAATTTATTTAGATTTTGTTTACATATTGGGATTATATTTAGTATGTTTGCAACCAAATTGATACATTTTTAAATATTATTCAAACACAAAGTTAATAAATAATGGGTAACAAGAATCATTTTCACAAACGGCAAGGATTATACGACCCTACCAATGAACATGATGCCTGTGGTGTAGGAATGTTAGTAAACATTCACGGAGGAAAATCGCACAGCATAGTGGAATCGGCTCTTAAAGTCTTGGAAAACATGCGTCACCGCGGGGCGGAAGGGGCCGATAATAAAACAGGAGACGGGGCGGGTATTCTGTTGCAGATTCCTCACGAATTTATCTTGTTACAGGGAATACCGGTACCTGAAAAAGGCAAGTACGGAACCGGGCTTGTTTTTCTCCCTAAAAATGAAGAACAACAGGCGATTATCCTCAGTATTATGATTGACGAGATTGAAAAGGAAGGCCTCAGCTTAATGCATCTGCGCAAGGTACCCGTTCATTCGGATATTCTCGGAAAAGATGCGTTGGCCACAGAACCGGATATAAAACAGCTATTTGTCACCGGTTGCGACCACCAAAACGAATTTGAACTGAAACTTTATATCATCCGTAAACGAATAGAGAAAAAAGTAGCGGATTCGAATCTGGAATTGAGAAACGATTTCTATATCGTTTCCTTATCTACAAAGAGCATTGTATATAAAGGAATGTTGGAATCGATGCAACTTCGCCACTATTTTCCCGATTTGACGAATAATTATTTTACCAGCGGATTGGCTTTGGTACATTCCCGCTTCAGTACAAATACGTTTCCTACCTGGAGCTTGGCGCAACCGTTCCGGTTATTAGCGCATAATGGCGAAATAAATACCATACGTGGCAACCGTTCCTGGATGGAAGCGCGCGAAAGTGTTCTTTCTTCTCCTCTTATTCCGAATGTAGAAGAAATCCGTCCGATTTGCCAGCCTGATATGAGCGATAGCGCTTCGCTGGATAATGTGTTGGAATTTTTGGTAGCCACAGGACTTAGTTTGCCTCATGCAATGGCTATGCTGGTGCCGGAAAGTTTTAACGACAGTAATCCCATATCAGAAGATTTGAAAGCTTTCTACGAATATCATTCCATCTTAATGGAGCCTTGGGATGGGCCGGCTGCTTTGTTGTTTAGCGATGGAAGATATGCCGGGGGTATGTTAGACCGGAATGGCCTTCGCCCTGCGCGATATTTAATTACCAAAAACGACATGATGCTGGTTGCTTCGGAAGTAGGCGTTATGGACTTTGAACCGAATGAAATTAAAGAGAAAGGACGCCTCCAACCCGGTAAAATACTAATGGTTGATACCGAAAAAGGCAAAGTTTATTATGATGGCGAACTAAAAAAACAATTAGCCGAAGCCCAACCGTACAAAACCTGGTTCAATAACCGGGTAGAACTTGACGAACTAAAATCAGGCCGGAAAGTTTCCCACGTAGAAGAAGAGTACGAAAAGAAACTCCGCATCTTCAATTATAGCCGCGAAGATATCGAACGAACCATTATTCCGATGCTGACAGGCAGCGTAGAGCCGGTAGGTTCTATGGGCAACGACACGCCGCTGGCTGTTCTGTCGTCTTATCCGCAAAACTTATTCAATTACTTCCGGCAACAATTTGCACAGGTAACCAATCCTCCCATCGACCCCATTCGTGAAGAATTAGTGATGAGCCTTACCGAATATATCGGAGCTGTGGCGGAAAACATTTTAGTCCCGGACGAAAACCATTGCAAAATGGTACGTTTGAATCATCCCATTCTAACGAATACCCAGCTCGACCTGCTTTGTAATATACGATACAAAGGCTTCAAATCGGTCAAACTTCCGATGCTGTTTGAAGCAGTGAAAGGCCGTGACGGTCTACAGTCGGCTATCGAGAAGCTATGCAAACAAGCTGAACAATCAGTCATTGAAGGAGTAAACTATATCATCCTAAGCGACAAAGCAGCGGATGCTACCTACGCTCCCATTCCTTCGCTATTGGCGGTAAGCGCTGTGCATCATCATTTGATTTCCGTACAAAAAAGAGTGCAAACGGCTTTAGTTGTAGAGACGGGAGAAATGCGGGAAGTCATGCACGCCGCCTTATTATTGGGCTACGGAGCCAGCGCCATAAATCCCTATATGTCTTTTGCTATCATTAAAAATTTGGTAGACAGGCAGGAAATTCAGCTTAATTATGAAACGGCGCGTAAACATTATATTAAAGCTATCTGTAAAGGACTGTTTAAAATAATGAGCAAAATGGGTATCAGTACCATTCGCAGTTACCGGGGCGCCAAATTATTTGAAGCGGTTGGACTAAGCGATGAAGTAAGTCGCAAATACTTTGGCGGCACTACCAGCAAAGTAGGAGGCGTCCGTTTGGAAGAGATAGCAGACGATATGCTGGCCTTGCACGAATATGCTTTCCACCAACCTGCCGAAGACAGATTGGTTCATAAAGGAATATACAGTTACCGGAAAGACGGCGAAAAACATTCGTGGAATCCCGAAACAATATCCAAGCTACAAGTAGCCACCCGCTTGGGCAGTTACCAATTGTTCAAAAAATATACGCGTGAAGTAGACGAAAAAGAAGACTCCATTTTTCTGCGGGATTTCTTAACGTTCAAAAAGGGAAAGCCCATCCCTATCGATAAGGTAGAACCGGCAAGCGAAATTATGAAACGCTTTGTTACGGGAGCCATGAGCTTCGGCTCTATCAGTAAAGAAGCGCATGAAACGATTGCTTTGGCCATGAATAAAATTCACGGGAGAAGTAATACGGGAGAAGGAGGCGAAGATTCCGCCCGCTTTATTCCGCGTGAAGACGGGCTTTCTATGCGTTCGGCTATTAAGCAGGTAGCATCGGGACGTTTCGGAGTAACAACCGAATACCTTGTCAACGCCGATGAAATTCAAATAAAAATCGCACAAGGCGCCAAACCGGGAGAAGGCGGACAATTACCGGGGCATAAAGTAAATGATATCATCGCTAAAACGCGACATTCCATTCCGGGAATTTCATTGATATCTCCCCCGCCCCATCACGACATTTATTCAATTGAAGATTTGGCGCAACTTATTTTCGATTTAAAGAATGTAAATCCAAGAGCCGAAATCAGCGTAAAGCTGGTTTCCGAAAGCGGCGTAGGAACAATAGCCGTAGGCGTTGCCAAAGCAAAAGCCGACAGGATCATCATTTCCGGTTCCGAAGGAGGCACAGGAGCGTCTCCCATCAGTTCCATCCGGTATGCCGGCCTGCCACCGGAATTAGGACTTACGGAAACACAGCAAACGCTTATTCTGAATGGATTGAGAGGGCAAGTCCGTCTACAAACAGACGGACAAATCAAAACAGGCCGCGACATCATATTAATGGCTTTAATGGGAGCGGAAGAATTCGGATTTGCCACCTCGGCGTTAATCGTGTTGGGTTGCGTAATGATGCGTAAATGCCATTTGAATACCTGTCCGGTGGGAGTTGCCACACAGGATGAAGAGCTTCGCAAACGTTTTTACGGACGCCATGAATATCTTATCAATTTCTTTACTTTTCTTGCCGAAGAAATTCGCGAATACCTGGCTGAGATGGGATACGAAAAACTCGATGATATTATCGGGCATGCAGAACTAATCAAGCGTAAGCCTTCCGATCTGATTAAAAAACATGATTTATTGGATTTCAGCCGCATGTTATACATTCCCAAAGAGGCAAAAACAAATGCTATCCGTAATACAACATCTCAAGTTCATGATATTTTAGCCGTAAAAGATGTAGACATGCTCCGCCATGCCGGACCGGCTATAGAGTTACAAAAAGAAATCTCTTTAGACTACGCGATTGTAAATACCGACCGCTCCGTGGGCGCCATGCTATCGGGAGAAATAGCCAAACGATACGGCAATGAAGGACTTCCCGACAATACATTGAACATTAAATTTAAAGGTTCGGCCGGACAAAGTTTCGGTGCCTTCCTTGTGTACGGCGTTCACTTCCGCCTGGAAGGCGAGGCCAACGATTATTTAGGGAAAGGGCTCAGCGGCGGACGTATCAGCCTGATGCCTCCCGTACGGTCTACCTTTATTGCCGAAGAAAACACCATTGCCGGAAATACCTTACTGTATGGCGCCACAAGTGGCGAAGTATATATAAATGGACGCGTAGGAGAACGTTTTTGCGTACGAAACAGCGGAGCCATCGCCGTAGTAGAAGGTGTGGGCGACCATTGTTGCGAATATATGACCGGCGGATGTGTGGTAGTACTTGGAGAAACAGGGCGGAACTTCGCAGCAGGAATGAGCGGAGGCGTAGCGTATGTATGGAATAAGGCCGGCGATTTCGATTTCTATTGCAATATGGAAATGGTAGAACTATCGCTCATTGAAGACAGCAACACGCGCAAAGAACTGCTGGGACTGATCCGTAAGCACTACCATTATACCGGTAGCCGTCTGGCCGGTATGATGCTCGAAAACTTCGATAAATATGCAGGCGAATTCATCCGAACCGTTCCCATCGAATACAAAAAAGTATTACAGGAAGAACAGATGAAAAAGCTACAACGTAAAATCGCAGAAATGCAGCGCGATTATTAAACCTTTTCAGTTTCAACGTTTAATTTCTTAATGAATAAAAAATGGGAAATCCAAAAGCATTCCTCACGATACACAGACAAGAAGCCGGTAACCGGCCGATACAAGACCGGTTACGGGATTTTAGCGAAGTAGAACAAACCCTCAACCGTCACGACCGCCAAAGGCAAGCCTCCCGATGCATGGATTGCGGCGTTCCTTTCTGTCACTGGGCGTGTCCGATAGGAAACAAACAACCGGAATGGCAGGACTTATTATATAAAGGTAAATGGGAAGAAGCCTATCGGGCACTGGAACAAACATGTGACTTCCCCGAATTTACAGGACGTATCTGCCCCGCCTTATGCGAGAAAAGTTGTGTGCTGAAACTCAGCGCCGACGAACCCGTCACCATTCGCGAAAATGAAGTGGCCATTATTGAAGCCGCTTTTCGCGAAGAATATATTAAGCCCGTGAAACCTGTCCGCAACGGGAAGAAAGTGGCGGTAATCGGTAGCGGTCCGGCAGGCCTTACTGTTGCCAATCAACTCAACAGGAAAGGCTACGAAGTAACCGTCTTCGAAAAAGACGAGCTTCCGGGCGGATTATTACGCTTCGGTATCCCGAATTTCAAACTTAACAAACAAATTATCGACCGTCGCATCCGCCTCATGGAAAAAGAAGGGATTCTATTCAAAACCAATACAATGGTAGGAAAAGATATTTCGGCAAAAGAGATAACGAAATCCTTCAACGCCGTTTGCGTGGCTATCGGCGCGGAAACGCCACGCGACTTGCCGGTGGAGGGCCGCAAATTGAAAGGCGTTCATTTTGCGCTTGAACTGCTGGGACAACAAAATCGCTTGCTTCAGGATATAAACATTCCGCCTAAAAGTATCATCAATGCAAAAGATAAAAGGGTATTGGTAATCGGCGGGGGCGATACGGGAAGCGATTGCGTAGGTACGGCCAATCGTCACGGAGCCCTCAGTGTCAGGCAGATTGAAATTATGCCACAGCCTCCGGTCAATTATAATCCGGAAACTCCCTGGCCGATGTATCCGCAGGTTCTCAAAACCAGCAGCAGCCATGAAGAAGGCTGCGTGCGCCAATGGAATCTGGCCACTTGTCGCTTTACAGGCGAAAACAATCACGTAAAAGGAGTGGAAGTAGAAAAAATAGAATGGATTCCCTCTAAAAACGGCGAACGGCCGGAAATGAAGATGACAGGTGAAAAAGAAATCATAGAAGCCGACTTAGTTTTGCTCGCTATGGGATTTATCCACCCGGAACAGGAAGGCCTTGTAAAAGAACTTTCACTACCAACAAACGAACGAAAAAACATTGCCGTCAATCCAAATGGACATACAGCCGGAAATATCTTTGCCTGCGGCGACGCAACATCCGGGGCAAGCCTTGTGGTAACCGCCATGGCCTCCGGTAAGAAAACAGCAGATTCTATACATCTTTTTCTTAGTTGAAAAGAAACCCGGAGGTATTCGGTTTAATCGAATGAAACTCCGGGTTTTCTATTATATTTTTATTATTCTTCGATTATTTCCGATATTGTTTGCGAATCCAGGCAGCACATGCTTCATTCTGCTCAGGAAACGTCCAGTGGCCTGTTTCAAGAAATAAATTCAATTCTTTTTTTCCGGGAATTACATTATATGCCGCATTCATGGAGGTAGGCGGGCAAGTAACGTCATTATATCCCCAGCTGTACCAACCGGGGGCTTTTACCCGCCGGGCAAAATTCACCACGTCGAAATAAGAAAGCGTTTCCACTTCATTGGCCACAGGCTTCTCTTTTTGATAATAATGCGGCCAACCTCCAGCTCTGCCG
This sequence comes from Tannerellaceae bacterium, assembly GCA_031288515.1. Classification (GTDB taxonomy): domain Bacteria; phylum Bacteroidota; class Bacteroidia; order Bacteroidales; family Tannerellaceae; genus DFXE01. The sequence continues at coordinate 2,116 of JAITRG010000195.1, read as the reverse complement.
TTTAGATAACCTGCAAAGTCGCACATGGCAGGATAAAATGCAGCCAAAAACTTGATACGGGGCTCCAATCCGGCAGTAATAATAGATAAAGCGCCTCCCTGGCTTCCGCCGGTTACGCCGACAGTCGACCCGTCAAATTCGGGTAAAGCATAGATAAAATCAACAGCCTTGACGCATCCGAGGAATACCCGTTTGTAATAATGAGCGTCGCGGTCGTTTTTGTTGATACTCCAGTAATTCCGCAGGCTTCCCGACATCAGGTTGCTGTAAACTTCCTGCGGCATAGTCACCGGTACGCCATGGATACCAATTTCAAGCGAGATCACATCGTCGCCGAAATTTGCGCCGCGATACGGACGGATTCCGGCGCCCGGCACTTGTAGAATGGCCGGATATTTTCCCGGTTTTTTAGGCGTAATCAGGATGCCATACATCCGCGAACCATTCTGGTCGTTCTGAAAACTAACTTCATATACATTTTGCGTAGAAGTACATCTGTCGGGAAGCAAAACCATTTCCGGGTCGAGCGGAACCGAACGGGCGCCGGCGACAGCTTTTGTCCAAAATTCGTCGAAGTCTTTTGGGTCTTGCGTAGCGGGTTGAATCTTATCTTCGTCATAAGCCGCTGTGACCAAGCCTTCATAATTTTTCCCATCTACCTTGGCAATTACTTTGCAGCGCAGAAAACCGGGCGTTTTCATTGACGCTTTAAGCGTAGTCCTCCCTTCTTTTAAGACGACGTCCTGTTTTTTAGTCGTCGGAAAAAACTCAGGCCCAAACTCATAATCCACCGTTACGTTCTTCAGCAGGTTTTCATTCCTGTAAACCTGTACCGTAAAGGTAACTTCTTCATTTACCGTATACCTCCAATCCGTATGATCGGGAGATACGATAACGTTAACCAGTTTTTGCGACGGTTGAGCCTGCAAGCAAACCCCCGACGTCAGCAAAAACGACAATACATAAACAAAAGAAATCATTCTTTTCATAAACAATCGTATTTAAGGATTAGATATCAAAAATTATCTTCAAGCAAACGCATCAGAACGGCTTGCGCCGAAATTTCACGATTAGCCGCTTCCGGGATAACAATACTTTGCGGACTCTCTATCACCTCGTCCGTCACGATCATATTTCGCCTAACGGGGAGGCAGTGCATAAAATAAGCATTGTTTGTGAGCGCCATTTTTTCGCTATCCACTGTCCAGCTACGGTCTTTGTTCAACACTTTGCCGTAATTCGGGTCTGCGAAGGCCGCCCAGTTTTTCGCATAGATAAAATCAGCCCCTTCAAACGCTTTCTTCTGATCATACTCCACCTTTGCTTTCCCTGCGAACTGTGCATCCAGTTCGTACCCGGCCGGATGTGTGATAACAAATTCGTAATCCGTAGTATTCATCCACTCGGCAAAACTGTTGGGAACCGCCTGCGGAAGCGCTTTCGGATGTGGCGCCCAAGATAATACGACCTTCGGACGTTCCGTTTTTTTATATTCTTCTATCGTAATTAAATCGGCATAACTCTGAAGCGGATGGCGCGTAGCCGCTTCCATACTGAAAACCGGCCGCCCCGAATATTGAATAAATTCATTCAACACCTTTTCGCTATAATCTTCTTCTTTATTCTCAAACCTTGCAAAAGAGCGCACGCCAATGATATCGCAATAAGAACCCATTACGGGAATCGCCTCGAGAAGATGCTCCGTTTTGTCGCCATCCATAATGGCGCCGCGTTCCGTCTCAAGCTTCCAGGCCCCTTGATTCACATCCAATACCATCGTATTCATCCCCAAATTCATTCCGGCTTTCTGCGTACTCAAACGGGTACGCAAACTGGAATTAAAAAAAATCAGTAACAACGTCTTATTCTTCCCCAGATCAGAAAAGCCAAAACGATTCTTTTTTATCTCAAAAGCCTTTTGTAAAGCAACTTTCAAATCGCCAATATCATAAACAGACGTGAAATTCCTCATTAAAATCCTTATTTAGTAAATAAGCTGCAAGTTAGAAAGAAATCCGCAATTCGCACATACAAACAATAAAAAATCCATTACCCAAAATACGCAGATTTACACAGAAGTCTACTATAAATTTATAAGCGGGACGAAAGAAAAAAA
>JAITRG010000158.1 GCA_031288515.1 Tannerellaceae bacterium | reverse complement strand
CTCATCCCCCTCTTCAGGGCGATGCCATTACCCCATTATACAGGCTTGTTTAGGGATATCTTTCAGCCTTCATCCTGTTGATAGATGCTTGCGTATGAATAGCTATGGCTGAAAGCTCTTCTTTCAGCCTGCTTTCAGCCAAAAAATTACGGGCCGGCGAAAAGGGAAAAGTCATTTCGAACCCTTTACCAAACCATTACGATGCCTTTAGAAAACCATTGTGATGTCTTCGTCGAACTACTATAATGGTTTGGTAAAGGCATCATACTAATTTTTTTACGAACTAAATCCCTCTCCCCCGGTTTTCGGCTGAAAGGAAACTGAAAGCTCTTCTTTCAGGATTTCATTCTGTAAACCAATCGTTTGAAGCAGAATTGAAAGCTGAAAGGATAGGTGAAAAAGTATCGTTTAGCAGGGGAATTTTCCTGTTTTGAAGACTTTTACGCAGTAAGGCTCTGCTTCGAACGTATGCGGCTTCTCGCGCCAAAAACTCTGATAGGTGATTTCAACGGATACCTCATCCCGCATCGCTTCGATAAGCGGCGTAAGGAACAGTTCCCCGGAGGGTATCTGTTCAAACAGGATACGGTGTTTGAGCTTATGGCTTTCGTTGATGAAATTGTTTACGGCAAACGTATTGAGCAGCCATGAACGTACGCCGGGACGTTTCATGTCTTCCACGTTCTCTATATAATATACGTATCCCGCCCGCTTGTCGCATTCGATATTGATATCGAACAATTCTTCTATCGCCTTGCGGTGGTTGTGAAAGGCGCGGAGAGGAATATCCTCTCCGCCACTCATTTCTGTTCGCACCCATTTTGCATTGATTTCTTCAAAGGTAATTTTTTCCGCCCGGTAAATGGTATCTACCAACCAGATATAGCGGTTGTACAGGTCTGTTGCCATATTCTTCTTTTTAAAGTTTATAGTTATACGGCTGTATGGAATCCAACTGTTCGTCTGTTTTCCATTCTTGAGAAATCGTTTTCATGCTGATTGTAGACGGCGGCAAGCGTCATCGGGGATGTAATGACAGACCTGAATCCCAACCTGTCGGATAAAGTCTGCGCTTTATTGATTTCCGAATCGAATAATAGTCTGCAAGTTATGCAATATGTCTTCTGTAGAATTTCTTCTACGGTTCGTTATCGCATTTGTTTCATTTGCAAATTAACAAAAACAAATTCAAACGACGCAACATATCACGGACTTTTATCAATTACACTGCAAAAGAAAGGATAACGTATGCCAAACCGCGGCATATACCGGGACATAAAAACGTATTTTTGCGTGTAATATCCATTTTTGGAAAGCAGGCCAAATAAGAAAATATTTTCCTGTTTGTTATATGATTGAACAACGTTTGCTACCTTTGTTTCCGTAAATAGAAGAATTATCGCATATTAAGAATTACTTCAATGAATTTGCAAGTTATCAAATAAAGAATAATCATGAATCAAAAAAAGTGTGTAGCCATTTATCTGAGCGTTTTCCTGATAGTTAGCGCCGGATGTAACAAAACCAGTCATTTTATTACCGACAAAGCAACCAGGGAACAAGTAGCAAACGATTTTCAAAATAAACAGGCTATCCTGCCCGATGGAGATTTATTTTCCATATTCAATGAACAGTTAACCGGAGAAGAACGGGAGGCGCTTTCCTTTTTATATGCTTATATGCCTTTAGGGGATATAACGGATTACAGCGGCGAATTTTATCTGAAGAATATCCGGGCAACCTTTCAGGCAAAAACAGCAATGCCCTGGGGGAAAGAAATACCGGAAATAATCTTCCGCCATTTTGTGTTGCCGGTAAGGGTCAATAATGAGAACCTGGACGAGAGCCGCATGCTTTTCTATGACGAATTGAAAGACCGGGTGAAAGGGCTTTCCCTGTACGACGCCGTATTGGAAGTAAACCACTGGTGTCATGAAAAAGTAATTTATACGCCATCCGATTCGCGCACCTCTTCGCCATTGGCTTCTGTGAAAACGGCTTATGGGCGTTGCGGCGAAGAATCTGTTTTTACCGTTGCCGCCTTGCGCTCGGCAGGTATTCCCGCCCGCCAGGTATATACGCCTCGCTGGGCGCATACCGATGATAATCATGCGTGGGTGGAAGCGTGGGTAGATGGTAAATGGCATTTCTTAGGGGCATGCGAGCCGGAACCCATATTGAATATGGGCTGGTTTAACGGCCCGGCTTACAGGGGGATGTTAATGCATACAAAAGTATTCGGCAGTTATAAAGGCCCGGAAGAAATCATGGAAACGACCGGTTGCTATACGGAAATAAATGTAACGGAAAATTATGCTCCTGCCGCCCAATGCACTGTTACCATTACAGATGCCGGCGGAACCCCGGAAGGCGACGCCCTGGTTGAATTTAAAGTGTATAATTATGCCGAATTTTATACCGTAGCCCATAGAACCACTAATGCCGAAGGGAAAGCATCCCTTTCCGCCGGCAAGGGGGATATGCTGGTTTGGGCGACAAAAGACGGCAGGTTCGGCTTCGGCAAAGTGTCTTTTGGAAAAGACGCCGGCGTCTCTATTGCTTTAGATAAGACGCCGGGGGATACGTTTGATTTGCCGCTGGATATAATTCCTCCTGTGGATGGGTCCATACCTGCACAGGTTACGGAAGAACAAAAAGAAGAAAATGCCCGGCGGATGAGGGAAGAGGATATAATCCGCAATCAATATACGGCTACTTTCTATACGGAAGAAAAAGCGCATTTGTTAGCAAACGAACTGGGAACAGACCTGGAGAAAACAACGCAATTCTTACTCGGCAGCCGTGGCAACTGGATGGAAATAGAGAACTTCCTGCGTTCGGCGGCTACCGATAAGCTTCCTGCCGCCATGGCATTACTGGAAGCTGTTTCTTCCAAAGACTTACGTGACAGGCCGGCTTCGGTATTTACAGATCACCTGGTAAATTCATCAGGAGACAACAGCCCGTTATTTTACGATTATGTGCAAAACCCACGGGTACGGAATGAATTGGTAACAGGCTATCGTTCCTTTTTCCAGAATGCGGTACAAGCCGGATTAGCTTCGCAAGCGAAAGAGAATCCACACATATTGGTAGAATGGGTAAAGAAAAATATTAGCGTAAACGATGCGTTGAATCCGCAACGGATTCCTGTTATGCCTGTGGGCGTATGGAATGCACGGGCGGCCGACACGAATTCGCGGAATATATTCTTTGTAGCCATCGCGCGGAGCCTGGGCATACCCGCGCGTATCGAACCGGTGGCAGGCAAGGTACAGTATTTTGCCAATCAGGGCTGGGTAGACGTAGATTTTGAAGCAAGCGCCCCGGTTGTATCCCGGCAAGGTAAAGCAGAGGCGTCTTACACGCCTGTCAAAGCGCTCGACGATCCCAAATATTACAGCCATTTCACCATTGCTAAAATAGTACCGGACGGCAAGCTGCAAACATTAGATTTTGAAGCCGGCAATCAGGTAGATATGGGATTGGGCGATACATGGAGCCAACTGCTCAAAAAGCCTCTTCCGATAGACGAAGGCAATTATATACTGGTTACGGGCGCCCGCATGGCCAATGGAAATGTATTGGCCAACCTTTCGTCTTTCCGTATCATACAGGGCGAAACAACTGAAATCTCTCTGGTAATACGGAACAATCAGGATGATATACAGGTAATCGGCAATATTAATGCCGAAGAAACATTCAGGCCGGACGGCAGCGGAGAGGAAAAAAGCATCTTATCTGTGACCGGACGGGGTTATTTTGTAATAGGAATACTTGGCGCACGGCAGGAACCAACCAATCATGCCATGCGCGACGTCGCCGCCGTAACAAAAAGCCTGGAGGAATGGAACCGGAGCATCATCTTATTATTTAAAGATGAACAAGGCCGGAACAGCTTCGATGCAACTGAGTTCGGAACGCTTCCTTCTACCATTATTTATGGTATAGACAGCGATAACCGGGTTGCAGATATGGTAGCCTCGGCCATGAAATTGCCGGACAGTACGGTATTGCCCATTTTTGTGATTGCCGACACGTTCGGGCGGGTGGTATTTGTTTCGCAGGGATACACCATTGGTTTGGGAGAACAAATGTTGCAGATAATACATAAGCTGTAAGGATTTCATTTAAAAACAAACCGGGAATATATATTCATTTAGCCTGTTAAATTGCGAATTAATTGCTGATTATTAATTATATTTGCCTTTAATTGGGAGTTTGGATAAATTGAAAGTATTATGAGGCATCATCAGTTAGATACATTAGACGAAAAGATATTACAGCTTATCATCAATAATGCTCGCGTACCTTTCCTTGAAGTGGCGCGGGAGTGTAACGTTTCGGGAGCCGCCATTCACCAGCGTATCCAGAAACTTACCAATTTGGGGGTAATAAAAGGTTCCGAATTTATTATCGATAATACAAAAGTGGGTTACGAAACATGTGCGTATATTGGGCTGTTTCTTAACTCGCCGGGACAATTTTCCGAAGTGGCAGCCGCATTAAAAGAAATTCCGGAAGTAGTGGAATGTCATTATACTACCGGGCAATATGATTTATTTATAAAGATATATGCCAGAAACAACCAGCATTTATTGAGTATTATCCATAAAAAGCTGCAACCGCTGGGGCTGGCGCGTACCGAATCGCTAATTTCCTTCAAAGAAGCCTTCAAAAAACAAATACCAATTGATTTGGAAGAAGACTTCTGAAACCGGCAGTTAACGCCGAACAATTGCGAATTAAAATTCGCAATTGTTCGGCGTTCTCGGGAAGGGTATTACATCGCGGATATTTGCCATACCGGTTACAAACAGTAGCAATCGCTCGAAACCTAAGCCAAAGCCCGCATGAGGGGCTGTTCCGAAACGGCGTGTATCCAAATACCACCAGATATCTTTTACAGGCACTCCCATCGCTTTGGCATGGGCGGATAGTTTATCGAAATCCTCTTCACGTTGCGAACCGCCGATTATCTCGCCAATTTTGGGAAATAACACATCCATGGCGCGAACCGTTTTACCGTCGTCATTCTGTTTCATATAGAAAGACTTTATTTCTTTCGGATAATCCGTCAGGATAACCGGGCATTTAAAATGGTTTTCCACCAGATAGCGTTCATGTTCCGACGCTAAATCCGCTCCCCAGAATACAGGAAACTCAAACGTATACCCGTTAGCGACCGCTTCTTCCAGTATTTTTATCCCTTCGGTGTACGACAACCTGATAAAATCCTGTTTTAATACAAAGTTTAAACGTTCAATCAGTTCCTTATCTACCATCTTGTTAAGAAACTGTATATCATCCAGGCAATGATCCAACGCCCATTGGATACAATATTTAATAAAATCTTCGGCCAGTTGCATATTATCGGCAATATCATTGAAGGCAACTTCCGGTTCGATCATCCAAAATTCGGCCAGGTGGCGTGGCGTATTCGAGTTCTCGGCACGGAAAGTAGGGCCAAATGTATAAATAGCGCCTAAAGCCATAGCGGCCAATTCTCCTTCCAGTTGTCCCGAAACCGTTAAGCCGGCCTGTTTACCGAAGAAATCGTTTGTATAATCAATAGCGCCTTTCTCATCCTTCTTTAAATCATATAAATTCAGGGTAGTCACCTGAAACATTTGTCCGGCTCCTTCACAATCGGAAGCCGTAATTACGGGTGTATGAACATAAAAGAATCCCCTGTCGTGAAAAAACGTATGAATGGCGATAGCCATATGATGGCGAATACGAAATATTGCGCCAAATGTATTTGTACGTGGGCGCAGATGGGCTATTTCGCGGAGGAACTCAAAGGAATGCCCTTTCTTTTGTAGCGGATAAGCAGCCGGGTTCGCCGTCCCGTAAATCTGAATTTCTTTCGCTTGAATTTCGGCTTCCTGCCCCTGTCCCTGCGATTCTACCAGCAGGCCGTTTACGCTGATACAGGCGCCGGTGGTAATTGGTTTCAGAAACTCTTCACCCCATGTCTCCACGTCCACAACGATTTGAACATTATGTATTGTAGACCCGTCGTTCAGCGCTATAAAATTGACCTGTTTACTGCCTCTGCGGGTACGCACCCATCCTTTCACATTAACGGTTGTGCCCAATGCCTTACTTTTAAGCACGTCTACAATCTTTGTTCTTTTTATTGCTTCCATATTTGTCTTAATTAATAAAAGCCTCTCTCCGCCTCCCTCATGGAGAGAGGTTGTAGAGAGGCCATGCTATTTGTTTTATTTCATCCTTCCCAAAAGGGAGAAGGAACGTTTTTCATTCAAATGCTCCCATCCTGAGTGCGTTTACTTCCCTTTCGTTCAGGTAACGCCATTTTCCGCGTGGAAGATTCTTTTTCGTTAAACCGGCAAAATAGACGCGGTCTAACTTCATTACGTGATAACCTAACGATTCAAAGATACGGCGCACGATACGGTTGCGGCCGGAATGGATTTCGATACCTACCTGGCTTTTATCATCTTCGCTTGCGTAGCTGATAGCGTCGGCATGAATTTCGCCATCTTCCAGTTCCAACCCATTCGCTATCTTTTCCATATCTTCAATAGCTACATTCTTATCCAGCCATACATGGTAGATTTTCTTTTTCTTGTAGGAAGGATGAGTAAGTTTGGAAGCCAAATCTCCGTCATTTGTAAGTAAAAGTACGCCGGTCGTATTCCGGTCTAAGCGCCCTACCGGATAAATACGTTCCGTACAAGCATTTTTAACCAGATCCATTACCGTTTTACGCTCTTTCGGGTCGTCGGATGTTGTCATTGTATTTTTCGGTTTGTTCAATACAATGTATAGCTTACTTTCGATATGAACCGGCCGTTCACTGAACAACACCTCATCCTGACGGGTAATTTTCGTACCTAATTCCGTTATTACTGCTCCATTTACTTTTACAAGGCCCTTCTGTATAAATTCGTCCGCTTCACGGCGTGAGCAAACGCCTGCATTCGAAAGGAACTTGTTCAAGCGGATCGGTTCGTTCGGATCTGCCAATACCTCTTTGTATTTTAGCTGCTTCTGTACGCTATACTTGGCATTGGGATTATAGTCCGGCGAACGGAATTTTTGTTGCTGAGGCCTTTTGTTGTTAGCGCCATACCCTCCTCCACGATTATTATTACCATAGAAAGGACGGGCGCCTCCTCCGTTACCTCCTCCACGGTTATCATACGTGTTTGTACGGGTATCGCCTACGCGGGGCCTTCTTTTCTTTACGCCTTCTCCCGACATTCCATCACCGGTTGGAGTAGCCGAATAGGCCCTTACAGGCCTGTCGCTATATCCTTCCTGGCGGGGGCGATTGTATTGGCGATCATTATTTCCGTATGAACGGTTATAATTGGTATTCCCATAAGACGGACGGTTGTTCCCATAAGAAGGCGTACGGTTGTTATTGTTGTATCCTCCTTCACGGTTGTTGTTGTACCCTCCTCCCTCACGGTTATTATTATATCCTCCCTCGCGATTACCATATCCTCCCTCACGATTGTCGTAATGGGGGCGGCTTGGGCGATCTCCATAGGATCTATAACCGCCTCTGTCATCCTGCGGGCGATTATATGATCTCCGTTCATAGTTTCCATCAGGTCTGTCATATCCCTGATTGTAAGGTCTTCTTTCACCTTCCTGGTCTGTGTTTTCCCTGCGGATACTTGGTATCACTTTCTTGGGGCGCGGGCGAGTTTCATCTCTTTCTTCTGTACTCATTGTTCTGAATTATAATAAATTAACACTAACTTTTGTGGCCTCCCGGCTACTCTTTTTTTAATTAATAACTAAATACCTGTATAATTATGTGGCGATATCGCCTTTAATTCTGTTTTTACTCTGTCATCAACATTCAAATTATCAATAAAATTATAAATAGACTTTTCCGTAATCTCATCATTTGTACGCGTTAAAGCCTTTAATGCTTCATATGGCTCCGGATATCCTTCTCTTCGCAAAATCGTTTGTATACCTTCTGCAACGACAGCCCAGCATTGCTCTAAATCTTCATATAATGCCGTTTTATTCAATAACAGTTTGCCCAATCCTTTTGTTAAACTTTTAAATGCAATTTCAATATGCGACAACGGCACGCCTGTATTCCTTAATACAGTAGAATCCGTTAAGTCTCTTTGTAAACGTGAAACCGGCAGTTTTATTGCAAGATGGCCTAATATAGCATTGGCAATTCCCAGATTACCTTCTGCATTTTCGAAATCGATAGGATTTACTTTATGAGGCATGGCAGACGAACCCACTTCGCCGGGTTTGATCGTTTGTTTAAAATAGTCCATTGATATATATTGCCAAAAGTCTCTGGTTAAATCTATTAAAATAGTGTTGATTCGCTTTAATCCGTCGAAAACGGCGGCAAGGTTATCATAGTTTGATATTTGCGTTGTGTATTCTTCACGGGATAATCCCAATACATCATTCACAAAATCAGTGACAAATGATTTCCAGTCCAGTTCGGGATAAGCAATCGTATGGGCGTTCAGATTACCGGTAGCTCCTCCGAATTTTGCCGATAAGGGTATTCCTTTTAATAATGTCAATTGCTGCTCTAAACGATAAACAAAGACCATCACTTCTTTTCCCAAACGGGTTGGCGAGGCTGGTTGTCCATGAGTCCGGGCCAACATCGGAATATCTTTCCACTCATCAGCGTACTTCTTCAAAATAGCGATTACATGCTGAAGCCCGGGATAATAAACCTCATCCAACGCTTCTTTAAGAGAAAGGGGAACAGATGTGTTATTGATATCTTGCGACGTTAAGCCGAAATGAATGAATTCTTTATATTCCTGCAAGGAAAGTAAATCAAATTTTTCTTTCAGAAAATACTCTACAGCCTTCACATCATGGTTTGTCACTTCTTCTATTTCTTTAATGCGTAAAGCATCTTCAAGTGAAAACGCATAATAGATGGCGCGTAGCGATTCTTTCTTTTCCTTTGTAAGTAGAGTTTTTAATTGTGGAACAAATTCCATGAAATAAATAAAATACTCTATCTCAATACGTACCCTATATTTAATAAGGGCATATTCAGAAAAGTAAGACACCAATTTTTCCGTTTTGTTTCTGTACCTCCCATCAACAGGAGAAATCGCTGTTAGTGTTGACAACATCATATAAATTCCTAAAATCGGACTGCAAAGTTAATGTTTTTATCTAATATAAAAGTAATGACGAGAATTTTATCAACTTAAAAATCAATAAATATTATCTCTTTTGAGAGGAATCTTATCATACGCTTTACTCTATATTTTGCTTATAAGCAATTCTACCTTTCCCTTCCTCATCCAATTTCAGCGGCGTAATGCCTGGGCTGATAAGCTATCAAAAACACAAAGCCTCTCTGTTCCATATCATCTTACCGGCTATTTTCCGGAAGAAAAAGCGAAACAGGCCTGCGCCGAACAAACCGGGTGTAATTTTCTGAATCAACCAAATTTATAACTTGCGGATTTTAAGTTTTCTTATTTTAATGAAGGCCCACGCCTAAAATTATTCATTCATAATCACTACATTTACTATATCCCATTCAGTTTTTCATAAAAATATTCTCAAATATATTTGGAGATAAAAGAAAAAGCCATATCTTTGCAACACTTTTCAGGGGAAAAGCTACAAAAAAGAAACAAAAACGAGGGCGTTTAGCTCAGCTGGTTCAGAGCATCTGCCTTACAAGCAGAGGGTCGGGGGTTCGAATCCCTCAACGCCCACTTCAAAATCAAGCGGTTATAGTCAAATGTAGCTGCTTTTTGCTTTTACGTACATGCAATTTGCATGCAAGTGGGAGGATTGGAGTGTTTGAACTATTAAAAAATCCTTAATAGTTGCAAAAGAAGAGGCTTTGGGAATAGGGTATGGAATCACAAAGCACTTAATATGTATTCTATTTGTTTGTTCATTCGAGGCATCTCTACTTTGTGATACCGGTCATAGTCAGGGTGTAATATAACCAAATATATATTGGAGATTATTATCCCGTAATGTTTTTCTAAGATGTACCCGTAAAGGTTTTGTTGTAAGCAATATCGATTATAAGCTGTATCAAGGATATCTGATAATCCACCGATCCCTGTTTTTCCAAAATTGACGCTTTTGATATTCCCAAGGTTATCCACGACTTTTCCGCTTCTCTTCCAGTCGTAAATGTCGTATTGATTCCCGTTTTTAGTGATAAAATCAATGGTTCCCGCAAGGTTATGTTCTTCATCAAAGATGCGCCATTCAGTCCGGTAAGGGGTCATTGGATGATCCCTCGTAAATCTCAGGAAGAAGTGAAATTCTTCTGTTTCCTCATCAAGTGGCTGATTCAGATAATATTTTTCAATCTGTTGATGCAAGCACGTTCCAAGCCGTTTGGCTTCATCGCCTTTCTGTTTCCATATCTGCACAATTTCCCCTAATGGTCTTCCGAAGAGTGGGTTATAGGGAGTTAAATTTACTGCCGCTGCGTAAGCATCGAACACGGGGAAAAATCTGTCCACGACTGTACTTACAGGCATTGCCTTAGCGTTATTGTCTATCATATAGATGTGCTCATCGGGATAAAACGTTAATCTCTTGTCTCGGGGATGAGAATATACTTCATAGATATGCCTATATGTTTCTTTCTTTTCTACTTTGCCAATCGGGGTTGGACTTACTAACTCAAGTTACGCACCCATTGCGTACCATGAGTGAATAAATAAAAAAGGAGAATTATCTTTGTCTCATGGAACAAGTATTGGATTTATATACCAATGTCGTTTAGTTAAGCTATACCTTCTTCTTATTCATGAAATAAACTTTTTTTGTTTTATGATTTCCGGGATTAGTTCTGCCGGGTCTTATGATTTCGCAGGTTTTCATCAGTAACTCATCAAAAGACAGTATAGCATTTTTAAAGTCTTTTTTGATAAAGATTCCGATAGCAATCTCATAAAACATGCCTGAAGCAGACGTC
>JAITRG010000135.1 GCA_031288515.1 Tannerellaceae bacterium | reverse complement strand
GATAGCAGCATAGTTTACTTCTGTCAGTCGGTTAATTTTCTTCTTTCATACAACAAAAGTAGAAATTTAACCTCAGCTTTTATCCCGCTGCAAACTTAAGGACAGCAGCGGAAAGCCCGGAGGGAGCCGCAGGCGAGCGAGGACTTGTAGCGGATGGCCCGACCCGACCGGAGGGAGGGGTACGCCCTTGAACGGAGGGAGGGGCGCGGCTCTCCGGGGATGAACGGAACGGCGACGGGGGTGTATTTCTGTATGATGCTGCGGAACGGCGGGGGGGCGGGGCGGAGGTATAACTGATTTCCTTCGGGGCACAGGTGTGGAAGGTTTTCTGCCGGCGGAGGGTTAAAGGCGCTGGTTAAGTCAAAATGGCATTTATTTTGTTTGGCATTTGTTTTGCGGTTGTATGTGAAAATAATCTGGTTGAAAAGAAACTATTATAATTACTAAATATATGAACTTGAATAATTTTACAGTTAAATCGCAGGAGGCGGTACAGCAGGCGGCGGCGCTGGTTTCTGAGAAAAACCAGCAGGTGATCGAAACGGCTCACTTGCTGAAAGCCGTCATTATGACAGGCGAAAGTGTGGCCCGGTTCCTCTTTCAGAAACTTGGGGCGAATACTCAAAACATACATAAGGCGCTGGATGCGCAGATTGATTCATATCCCAGAGTTTCGGGAGGCGAGCCTTACCTTTCCAGGGAAACAAATGCCGTATTGCAGAAAGCTGTCGATTATTCCGGCAAGACGGGCGACCGGTATGTTGCGCTCGAACACATCATCCTGGCCCTGTTGACGGAAAAGGGCGCGGCTTCGCAACTGCTGAAAGACGCCGGCATGAACGAAAAGGAGTTGCGGCAGGCTATTGACGACTTGCGCAAAGGGAATAAGGTAACCGGCCCGTCGGCGGAAGAAACCTACGATGCGCTGGGCAAATACGCCGTCAACCTGAATGAGCGTGCGCGAAACGGGAAGCTTGACCCGGTGATCGGGCGCGACGACGAAATACGCCGCACGCTTCAGATATTAAGCCGCCGGACAAAGAATAATCCTGTTCTGGTCGGCGAGCCGGGGGTTGGCAAAACGGCTATTGCCGAGGGGCTGGCGCACCGTATCGTTCGCGCCGACGTGCCCGAGAATCTGAAATCGAAGCAACTGTTCTCGCTGGATATGGGGGCTTTGATTGCCGGGGCCAAGTATAAGGGCGAGTTCGAAGAGCGGCTGAAGGCGGTAGTCAATGAAGTCGTTCAGTCGGATGGCGAAATCATCCTGTTTATCGACGAAATCCATACTCTGGTGGGAGCCGGCAAAAGCGAAGGCGCCATGGACGCCGCCAATATCCTGAAACCGGCTCTGGCGCGGGGCGAATTGCGCGCGATAGGCGCTACTACCCTGGACGAATATCAAAAGTATTTTGAAAAAGACAAAGCGCTGGAACGCCGCTTCCAGGTAGTTGCGGTAGACGAGCCTGACGAACTGGATTCTATCTCTATTCTTCGCGGGTTGAAGGAAAAGTATGAGAATCATCACAAGGTGCGTATCAAAGACGATGCGATTATTTCTGCCGTTAAATTATCGTCGCGGTATATCGCCGGCCGCTTTTTGCCCGACAAGGCGATCGACCTGATGGACGAAGCGGCCGCCCGCCTGCGTATACAGGCAGATTCCGTGCCCGAATCGCTGGATGAAACAAGCCGCCGTATCAGACAGCTGGAGATAGAACGCGAAGCGATCAGGCGCGAAGGCGACAAACCCAAACTGGATGAGCTGAACAGGGAAATCGCCGATTTGAAAGAAGAAGAAAAGAAACAAAAGGCGCAGTGGGAAAGCGAACGGGCGCTCGTCGACCGTATCCAGCAAAACAGGATCGATATCGAGAACCTGAAGTTTGAAGCCGACAAAGCCGAACGGGAAGGCGAGTATGGCAAAGTGGCCGAAATCCGTTACGGGAAAATCAAAGCCAAAGAAGGAGAAAACGAATCGATACAGACGCAGTTGCATCAGATGCAGGGCGCCTCGGCTATGATTAAGGAAGAGGTAGACAGCGAAGACATCGCCGATATCGTATCCCGCTGGACAGGCGTCCCGGTGAATAAAATGATGCAGAGCGAACGGGAGAAGCTGCTGAGCCTGGAAGACGAACTGCATCGGCGGATAGTGGGGCAGGAGGAAGCTATTGCCGCCGTAGCCGACGCCGTACGCCGCAGCCGCGCCGGCATGCACGATCCCAAACGCCCGATAGGTTCTTTCATCTTCCTGGGCACTACGGGGGTGGGAAAAACGGAGCTTGCCAAAGCTCTGGCCGAATATTTGTTTGACGACGAGAATATGATGACGCGTATCGACATGAGCGAGTATCAGGAAAAGTTCAGCGCTTCCCGGCTCACAGGCGCTCCTCCGGGATATGTGGGCTATGACGAAGGAGGGCAGTTGACGGAAGCGATCCGGCGGAAACCGTATTCGGTCGTTTTGTTCGACGAGATAGAAAAGGCGCACCCCGACGTGTTCAATATCTTACTGCAGGTATTGGACGACGGCCGCCTGACGGACAGTAAGGGGCGTGTGGTAAACTTCAGGAATACCATCATCATCATGACGAGTAATATGGGTTCTTCACTGATCCGCGAGAACTTTGAGAAGATAACGCCCCAGAATCAGGAGGCGCTCGCCGGACAGACAAAGAACGAAGTGATGGAACTCCTGAAGAAGACCGTCCGTCCCGAATTTCTCAACCGTATTGACGAGATCATCATGTTTACGCCGCTGAACAAACGGGAAATCCGGAAGGTCGCGACATTACAGCTGGAAGGCGTCCGGAAGGCGCTGGAGCAAAACGGCGTCACGCTCCGCTTCACAGGCGACGCCCTTCAATTCATCGCCGAAGAAGGCTACGACCCGGCATTCGGCGCCCGCCCGGTAAAACGCGTAATACAGAAATACGTCTTGAACGAACTTTCCAGACAGTTGCTGGGAAACGCAATCGATAAAAGCAAACCGATTACGGTAGACGCAGCAGACAGGCATGTGTTCTTCAGGAACGAGTAACGATCAGCGCCACAGCATAGGCGGCGATTCCTTCTTCGCGGCCTGTGAAGCCTAATTTTTCGGAAGTGGTGGCTTTGATGGAGATATCTTCTTCGCTGATGTGCATCACTTCTGCCAGCTTTTGTTTCATGGCCGGGATATGGGGGGCCAGCCTGGGGCGTTCGGCGGCTACCGTAGCGTCTATATTTCCTACTTCATATCCTGCTTTGCGGAGCAGCGCCAGGGCGTCGCGAAGCAGTATCTTGCTGTCGATATCTTTATAAGCGCCTGCCGTGTCGGGGAAATGGTAACCGATATCGCGCATATTGGCGGCTCCCAGCAAGGCGTCGCAAATGGCATGGATAAGCACGTCGGCGTCGCTATGCCCCAGAAGCCCCGACGTATGTTCAATCTTTATTCCTCCTATCCACAACTCGCGCCCGCAGACAAGCGCATGGACGTCATAACCGAAGCCAACCCGTATCTTCATCGTTTTTAATCAGCGGAAAAGGTTTTTAAGGCCGTCCATGTCGAAGGAGAGCGAGAAACGCAAGGTCTGGTCCAGCGGATTGTTGGGTATGGTACTGATCAGGTAAGCCGCATCCAGCTGGAATACGCTCATGCGGAAACCGGCTCCTACCGAGAAGTACTGGCGGTTTCCCTTATTGGGGTTTTCATAATAATACCCGCCTCTTACAAAGAACTGGTCGTTATAACTGTATTCGGCTCCGAGGGAGAGGTTAATCTCGCTCAATTCTTCCTTAAACCCTCCCGGCGCATCGTAAAAAGACCGGAAGATACCGGTCATAAAAGGCATGTCGTTATATTCGGTTTCTTTTTTACCGTATTCCTCTTCTTCTTCCGGCGTCGTCGCGTTATTTAAGGGATAGGTAGGGACAAGGTATTTGCTGGCGTCCAGAAAAACGCCCAGCCGGTTATAGTCGTCCAGCGGATAAAGCAGCCCTGTCCCGATTCGCAGGGTGGTGGGGATAAACTGGTTTTTTATTCCTCCGTCGTAAGATATCTTTGTGCCGATGTTTGAGACATTAAAACCAAAGGTCCACAAGCTCTCGCTATTCCCCAGGATGACGTATTTCTCTATATAACCGGCCACGTCGGCGGCATATGAATTTCCGGGAACCATTTCATCCTGGTTGTCGCTCATATCCGAACGGATATAGCGCAAAGCTACCGCCATGGAGTATGATTCCGATAATTTGCGGCTATAACTTATATCGAGCGCCATTTCATAGGGGTTCAGGTAGCTGGATGGCGGTTCGCCCTGATTAATGTACACGGGGATTTCTCCCAGCGTAAAATAGCGAAGGGAAGCCCCTACGGCCTGGTTGTCATTTTGCCCGATCTTATAGAAGCCCGACAGGTAAGCCAGCGCCACGTCGCTTACTAATTTGCGCAGCCAGGGCGTATAAGAAAAGCCGACGCCGGCATTACTGTAATTGAACGCATATTTTGCCGGATTCCAGTATTGGGAAGCAATATCAGAGCCGGTGGCTATCCCGTTATCGCCTAAAGCGCCGCCTCTGGCGTCGGGCGCAATAGACAGCGAGGCCACAGCCGTATTAATCGGATGAAAATCCTTTTCCTTATCCAGTCCCTGCGCCCATATCGAAGCCCGCCCCGCTAAGAGGAGGCAGGCCATAAGCAGCATTATTTTAATCGTCTTCGTCATCTTTACCATATTATATTCACTATAAACTGTTTTCGTTTTGTATTATTGTGCGGGAATTATTAATTTCTTTGCCCTTTTCGTTTTGTATTATTGTGCGAGAATTATTAATTTCTTTGCCCTGGTAACTTCTCCGGAACGATCCGTGCCGATAGCCGCCCGGTAAATATATACGCCCGGGCGTAAGCGCGCTCCGTTCGTACCTGATAAATCCCAGTTCATAATATACGGCGCGCCCCAGGCCGAAGCCCCCTGTTCTTCACGCCTCCACATAATCCGGCCGGCCAGGTCGTATACCGTTACGTTTACGCGGATAGTCGATTCGGGGCGATTGTGGTAGATGTAAAACTGCGTATTGGTACGCGCCGGAGACGGAGCTGCGATAATATCCGGCATGACCGGCTTTATTCCTTCATCCACCTCAAACGTAAACGTATAGACGGTAGAGTTACTAAACAGGTCCCAAACCCTTAATTCAGCCGTATGCAAGCCAGGGGTTAATGCAGGTATCGAAAACGCGATTACGCCCTCCCCCTCAGCGTCTGCCAGGAGTTTGTAGTACGAGTTAAGGGTATGGATAACCGTTGGGCGGTCTATCGTCAGCGCAATATCGTGCCCTACGGCGGAGCTGCTGATATTTACTCCCGTAGCATCCCGCAGCCTGACAACCAGGAATGGCGTGGCGTTTACTTTGCCGCCGCTTACGAAGGTTGTGTCATTAAGATATAATTGCCTGATTTCAGGTCCTTCATTATCCTGGACGGGATTGGCCGCCGTTCCGCCTGCAACGAAATTCTGATAACTGCCCTGCGCTTCAATTCCCGAATTTTCATCCACGGCATACAGGTTCATCCTGCCGAAATCGCCGGAATAGGAGATATGATCGGTCACGGCGAATGAAAATTCAAATACGCCATCCTTCACCAGATAATTCCCTGTATAAAGGACGGCAGGATAATCTGTAAATGTAAGGGTATCGCCCCGGTTATTATTGTCTGATGTTTTGATGGTTTGCTTACTGTCGAATACCGTTACGTCCAGCGAACCGGAAAAGCCGGTAGCCGGATTGCCCCGGCTGTCTGTCACCTCTCCTCTGACCGTTGCCATGCTCATGGCTTTTAAAGAGTCGGGCGCCTCGCTTACCGGCTTGCCGTTGACGGATGTAACCTTCATGCGGTATTCCGGGTAAGCCAGCTTCATGGCCGGGTCGCCTATCAGGATAAAGTTCAGTTTATTGTCGTTGGCATACTCTTTTGTTTTCCGCATCACATCGCCTAATGCCGGGCGGCTGCCGTTTTCGCCTCTTTCAAACAGGGCGGTCAGCAGCCTTCTGTTCAAAACAAAGTTGTCGCCGGAAAACACGACGCGGGTTGTTGTGAAAAGAGCGATTCCCCCGCTTTTTTTAAGGAAAACATCTTCCCCCGCCGAAGCAGGCACATCGTCAAAGCGGGTAAAATCGCAGGTTGCCGTAATCCAAAGAGGTAAACGGGGATACGTAAATCCTGCAATATCCTGCTGGTTCAATACATCTTCATCGCTCCACGAACGGGTATTCCCGTGCCCGGTATAGTTAATCAGGAATAAGCCGTCTTTCAGTTGCTTCTGTATGCTGCTTCTCACGGCCGGATAGTTGCCGTTTTTCTTATACGCATCGAAAAAGAGTTTATTCACAAGAAATTCCGGGTGGTTTTTAGTGATGATGGAGTCTCCCAGTTCATTCGCCTGTCTCATATGGTCGAGCGTGAACCCGTCGGCCACGTTGCCATCGTCGGCTACAAAACAAATCCTGTTTTTCCAGGCTCCGGTTTCTTTATTATCCATATAATTCACCGCTTTATCTACGGCGGCTGCGGCTTCGGCTACCGTGCGGACAGGGAAACGTCCGATACCTAACTGGACAGGCCCGGAAGTGAATTTCTCGTCTTTCAGCGCTCCGAAGTAGTCGTCCGTAACGTATGAATAGTGGCTGAGTGAATTTTCGGACTGGTAGGTTAGCAGCATATGGGTAGTAGCCACTTCTTTCCAGCTATTGGTAAGTTTCCGGTTATCATAGGAGCCATCGCCGAAGAGGAGGAGATACCTGGGTTTCTTTGCCTCGGCGCTATTCCTGTCGTAAAACATTTTCATAAACCGGCGGTAAGCGGTTGCATCGGGCGTACCGCTTGAGAACTCGTTATAGATTTGCTGAGGGCTTACTACCAGAACGGATAAACTGTCTTTTCCGTCGGAGCGGTGACGCCCGGCAAGGCGTTCGGCCTGTGCATGAAAGGCGTCGGGGGCGATAATAACCATGTCTGTTTGCTGGCAGGCATGCAGGTTTTGATTGGCTACGTCTTTTTCTTCTCTTGTCCAGCCGGCAAGGCTTTGATTAACCTGTACGGCCACAAATTCGCGCAAATCCCCTGCCGGGACAGAGAAAGACAGTTCCGTACCGTTCAGTTGGGTTTCCATCAGCCTGGGATTTTCGCCGTCGGTAATATCGAATACAACCGTATGGCTGTCGGCATTGCCTGCGACAAACCGGCTTACATTGCCTGTGGACTGGATACTGCGGAAAAAGGTATATGCCCCATATTGCCTCAGCGCACGCTTTACATGCAGGCGGATATAGTCGAGCCTTACATTCTCGTCGCCCGATTTACTGTAGGATACGGCTATCGTGGGCGTTTCGCTCTTTTCGCCTGCCCAGGTTGCCGTATCGATCCGGTCGATGGCTTTTATATAGGAGTTATTGCCGGAGTTATTTATTGCCGGAAAGTTTAACCGTATCAGTTCCCGGCCGTCGATACTCAGCGTTGCCTGCCCGTCGGCGGATTTGGGGCGGGCGATAAAGCGCATCGTCACTCTGGCGTCGCCGCCGGTAATGCCTTCTATCCGGGCGATGGGAGAGGTGGCGGGAATCGTTTTGGAGCCGGCAGTTTCAAACGATTCGCCGAACAGCTCCCGTCCGGAGTTGTTTATCGAATACAGTTCTTCTTCATGCACCCGGTAGTCGTCAAAAACGGTAATGTTCAGCGCTGCCTGCCCGGATAATAAGGGCGTTTTCTCCATCTCCTTCGTCTCTGTTTCATCCGTCAGGAAATAATAGCCGCAGGTGGCGTAAGGGTTGTTGGTATGAACGAATGTATTGGAAACGCTGCCGCTGTATTCCCATTTAACAGGCCCTTTTGCATAGAAAAGAAGATAGTCTGCGCCTTTGTATACAGCCACGGCAGGAAGGTCGTCTGTATAATGAGCGCCGGGGCTGAAGTCTTCGTCCAGCGGCCAGCCTCCATAGCCATGTACGGAAACGCGGGAAGGGTCGGCGAATCCCATCTTCCGCAAGTCGTCGTACGTCAGCTTGCAGATAGCGGTTTGTTCTACCTTTATTTTCACCCATTTTCCCGACGACAGAACCGACCGGGCCGCATAACGGCTATCGTCTGCCCGAACGGACACAAGGCTGCAAACGCTTAGGAGCAATACTAAAAATACACGCATGTTCTTACAATCATTTCACATAAAAGTCCAACAGCTTTGTTTCGCCGATATATCCCTCCAGGTGGTCGTTTATTTTTACGGGTCCCACGCCGGCGGGCGTTCCCGTATAGATAAGGTCGCCCATCTTCAGCGTGAAAAAGCGGCTCGCATACGCTATTATTTTATCTACGGGGAACAGCATACCGGCCGTATTCCCTTGCTGTACCTTTTTGCCGTTTATATGCAGGCAGAAAGGCACTTTACCGATATCGCCGGCCTGGCGGAGCGGGATAAAGGCGCCTGTTACGGCAGAATTGTCAAACGCTTTGCTTATTTCCCACGGCAGTCCCTGTCTGCGCAGCCGGCTTTGGATATCGCGCGCCGTAAAATCGATACCTACCGTTATTTCATCGTAGTAGCGACAGGCAAAACGTTCGGCAATGTTCTTCCCCAGCTTGTTTATTTTTACTACAATCTCCGTTTCATATTGAACGTCTGACGAGAAATCGGGGATAAAGAAGGGTTTCCCGTCTTTGAGCAGGGATGAATCGGATTTCATAAAAATAATCGGTTCCGATGATTCTAACGGATTATGCATCTCTTTATTGTGGTTTGCGTAATTCATCCCCACAGCTATAATTTTCATTTCTGCGATTGAGTTGGTTTAAACGATTGAACATAACAGCCAGGTGGGCATACATAGACGTATTTTGCACAACTACATGGCGGGGTACGCGGATACGGAACGGCGTAAAGTTCCAGAGCGCTTTAATGCCTTCGGCAATGATATGGTCGGTTACCGGCTGCGCCTGTCCTACCGGAACGGTGATAACGCCGATCGTAGCGTTCATCTCCTGCTGGCAGGCGGGAAATTCGCTCAGATGAAAAACGGGAATCCCCTTGATGGAAGTCCCTGCCAGTTCTTCACGGGTATCGAAGCCTGCGATAATATCCAGTCCGTACTGGCTAAGCCCCGAATCCTGCAATAAAGCGGCGCCCAAACTTCCTACGCCAAACAGGAACGCTTTATGCTGAACGGTAAAACCTAAAAAATCGTCCAGTACGGCAACCAGCGTATTAATTTCATACCCTACCCGGGTCTTCCCCGTAATATTTACGAAGGAAAGGTCTTTGGCTACCTGGCTGGAGTCTACATTAATTTCCTTGGCTATCTGCGTAGACGAGACATACGCCTCGCCTTTCCCTTTCAATAGCTTTACATAGGCAAGATACCAGGGCAACCTCCTGAGGGTAGGCTCGGGTATCTTCCATATCTGTTTCATTTCTTCACTGGCCATTATCCTTTATATATTATATATTAATGTGTATTACACAAAGATATAATTTTTTCGTAAAAGCGTGCCTGTTATCGACAATTTTCACTGTCTGAACGCCCGATACGCTTGTTTTTCGACTTCTTACTCTTATCTTCGCAGAAATAAATACAATACGCATCATGGTACGGAAAAAGAAATACAAGCCAAACACCCGGACGGAACTGCCCTCCAAAGGTTTCGTCAAAGCCTTCCGCGAAAAGGCGCTGGTTGCTGCACGGAAATACCTGCGGATACACGGGCTCGACCCCTCGTTTATCGACACGCTCTCCAAAAAACAGCAGGATTATATGACGCGCTTCCTGGTCGACGTGCCCCGCTTCCGGGTGGAAAAAGGGTATCGCGTGCCGAGGCCTCTCCTCAATTTCGCATCCTCGGAACTGCACCATTTCCTCCGGAAAAACTATTACAAAGACCCCGACATTGGCTTGACATACCTCGAACTGATGGTCTACGGCATAAGCTTCACCCTCTTAATTTTCAATTGGGCGGAAGGCGACCCTTCCTTCCGCTTCACGCCGGAACAGGAAGAGCGGCTCCGCGTAATCAACGAGTGTCTCAACCAGCCCTCCGTGATGGATGATTTCATGTCGATGGATACCTTCCTTCAGCAGATCATGGTTATGATATCGAAGATGAATTTCCGTATCTATGGCTTCAACTGGGAATTCCCCGGCGAATTTCAAAACGGCATGTTACACCCGACCATCTACCTCAATTCCGAAGAGGCCGTCCCTGTCCGCGTCTCCTTCCGCAACAAGGAACGCCCCGCCTTCCGCGTCCGTGCAGGCTCTACGAACAGCGCCAGGGAACGGGAAGCGCAAATGCCCGCATGTTTTCTCGACAGAGATATACCGGACGCAGACAGCATCGACTTCGACAACATCCCGATGCTCGACATTTACATACAGTCGCACGCCCTCCAGCGCATTAAAGAGCGCATGGACATTTTCTCCGCGCCCATGAGGAACTTCTACACCATGAACGTCTTTCTGTATCAACCCATTCCCATACGCGACGTCAACGGCTCGTTCATGTTTATCTGCCTGTGGCCCGGAGGAGGCGCTAATGTCGTCTTCGGCTACTTCCCCTTCGTTGTCGAAGGCACGAAAGTGATTGTCCGTACGTTCATTCCCCCCACCTTCGCCGAAACCTTAGACGGCCAATACCTCTACAAGACGCTGGGCCTGCAAAAGGAAGACATCAAATACCTCGGCATGGACAAGCTGAGCTTCTTTGCCACAGTCGATTTCAACGAAATACCCATTTTGAAACACGCCCTCGAAAACACCACCCTCTGCAACCTGATCAATTACTTCGACAGGTATAAAGACGACTACCCCATCGACCCGAAGAAAACGGCCATGGCGAAACAGTTCTTTGAGAAAAAAGCCGCCTTCGACAGCGAACAGAACATCAGGTAAATCAGCGAACAGGACATCAGGTAAATCAGCGAACAGGACATCGGGTAAATCAGTCCTGCTTTAACGCATTAATTTCAGGGCAAACCTGTAATTTACGCTTCCGAAGCGGCGCCGGGAAACATGCGCCCCGCCCCGGCCTGCACCCCGCCGTCAAGGATTTCGACCTTTTTTTGGGGAATCGCGAGCCTTTTTTTTGGGGTCTCGAGCCTGGTTTTTAGGGTCGCGAGCCTGATTTTTAGGGTCGCGAGCCTGGTTTTTAGGGTCTCGAGCCTGGTTTTTAGGGTCGCAAGCCTGGTTTTTAGGGTCTCGAGCCTGATTTTTAGGGTCTCGAGCCTGGTTTTTAGGGTCGCGACCATTAAAAAAAGGCTCCTGATCTCCAAAAAAAGGCTCCCGATCTCCAAAGAATGGCTCCCGATTCCCAAAAAAAGGCTCCCGATCTCCAAAAAAAGGCTCGCGATCTCCAAAAAAAGGCTCGCTATCTCCAAAAAATGGCTCTCGATCTACAAAAAATGGCTCGCTAGCTGCAAAGAATGGCTCCCGTTAACCAAATAATGGA
>JAITRG010000055.1 GCA_031288515.1 Tannerellaceae bacterium | reverse complement strand
CTATATTGTTTATAATCAGTAAAATTTTTATTCCAAATAAAAAACCCGGCCCGCTCTATGCTCCGAAACTCCACGCACCGCTAAGATTCACCCCTGCATTGCATCCCTCCCCTCTTGGCCGGAAATATGACAAGAGGCGACGGATTCGGTCGCCCTGTCCTTTAAATGGCAGGCAGGCACTCTTACTTTTGGGCATGGAAATAATGACAGGCATACAGGCATTGCAGTGGGCAAGGGAACTGTCCAAACTGCCCGACGGATGCTTTACGATCGTTTTCTTCCCCTATTCCAGGGTGAGAGGGAAGGCATCGGCCAAACTCTCCACCCGCAAGAAATGCAGGTTCCGGGCGCAACTGCCGCAAGACAGATTCTCCATTGACAGTGACAACCTCTTCCTGTTCACCGACGAAAAGGGCGACCCTAAAACCTGTTACCGCATTCTCATCCGTTAGGGAATTGCATATCGCCTATGTCTGTCGCTGCCTGGGATTGAATCCCGGAAAGATAACCGACCCGACGGCAGCAGAGAATATCTACCTCCTGTCCACTTGTATTGATTTTATCTTCAAAAATCCCAAAGAGATCAACGCCTGCTTCCCGGCGCAGCTCGTGCCGCAAGTGGAAGCCAGGAAACATCCTTACAATGCTTACCGGATTCACACGGAGTATGGCACACTAACCTGTGGGCTGACGGCCATACAATTCATCGAAGCCTATGAGCTTCAAGACTGTCCGCCTGAGAAACTTCCCCTGTTGGCCGCTATCCTTTATTTGCCCGGAAGGTACACCTCCGAGAGGGCGCATCTGCTTGCCCACAGGTTTGCCGGTGTGGATCCGGTCGTACTCCAGGCCATATCTTTCAATTTTACGGCCTTCATCAACTACCTTTTCACCCAAACCCCTTTCCATATCCTTCGCGCAAAAAGGGGAACTGCCGCGGTGACGGCAACCATCACGACCGGTATGGCCGAAAGCCTCTACAACCTCTCCGCCGATGGCCTGGGAAACGTGGATGTCATCGGACAGATGCCCCTTATCAGTATCTCATCATATTGCGTAAAAAGATGATAGAAGGAGTAAAAGCCATGCGTGGCGCCGAAATGAGCGCAGTGGATATTGCAAACAAAACCGGCCTATCCCTCCAGATCATAAAGAAAATCACATGAACGAATCCTTATTAATGGAAGTTTTCCTCTTCTATGCCCGCTTCCCGGACCGGGAAGGCATACTGCCCCTGTTTAATCGCGGCAAAAGTGACCTCGATGGCTACAGTGCTCTACTGCACAAGATAGAAGCCATGAAGGAACACTCCCTTCTTGGCGATCTGTCGCAGTATGTTTTTGGCCCTAACTTCGAGGCCGTTTCCGCACGGGTAAACAATATCCCAAGCGGCAAATACTATCTCTTTGTCGACTACGGCGAGATAGACTGTGAAACGGACAACCGGAACCGGATGCGTGATTTTTCCCGCCTGGCCGTTACCGTGGCCTGCAGACTAAAAGAATTTTCCGGAGATCTCGTTGAGCAATTGATTGTCTCAGACCACTGCCTGTCACTCCTGGCAACCATCCGGAACGATATGCTACGCGGTGAACGGGAGGTCTATTGGCTCAAAACCCTATCGGCCGCTCATACCCTGGCGCCTTTTCTGGCCCGTGAGCTGTCCAGCGCCGGTTGGACGATGTTGTTCACCAGGGAAGGATACGATACGTTTGAAGCAAAAAAGGCGCTATAACGTTTCATGTGGGTGGGCCTGTCCTTTTACCCACAAGAAGGGATTGGTTATTTTGCCCCAAAAAGAACGGCTATGAGTGAACAAACTGTATTTTTCGTGTCCCTATTCGGCTTTTTGGCTTACATCCTTTCTGTTGTTGCGATGTTTGGGATACCTCCATCCGTAAGCGAATCCTTCTATTTGCTTGATGCAAGAAAAAAGGATAGGGGATTCCTGTTCACCCTGTGGTGCTACCTGATTGGAATAACCTCCATTATTTTGATGCTTTCTTTATCTGGCGAACGGTGGTTCCAGGCCGTTGGTTTCTTTGCCGGAGCTGCTTTGTGCTTTGTGGGAACAGCCCCGCTATTTAAAGACCGGGAGCATAAAATACATGCCGGATCAGCCTTTGTATGCGCCCTGGCCGCTTTGCTGTAGATCGTTCTTGAGGGGTATTGGATGATACCGGCAGCACTGCTTTTGCCCGCCATTATAGCTGCTGTCCGACGGAAGCAATCGCTCGTGTTCTGGGCCGAGATATGGGTATTCGCCAGTACTTATTTAACCCTGTTTTTCCGGATATGAAAGTCATGCTTTCCATCTATGAGCATATTGTGATCATCTTCCAAAATGGTTACGGACAACTGCTACTGCTTGTCAGCGCCGTTTTCTCCTTTACCCTGGAAGAAAAGGCGGCATTCATGATCGTCTTCCTGTCGGTTGTGGGAGACCTGTTCTGGGGAATCGCCGCTTCGCTCAAGCTAAAAAAATTCCTCCTCTCATCCGCCATCCGCGAGACGCTGGTAAAAGTGGGCATCTATGCTTTTGCCCTGTCCGGTATTGCGATGATAGAAAAGATATTGCACGGAGGCACACTCTATGGCCTCCTGGCCTCCTGCGCTATTGCCGCGGCCTGCGAACTGTGGAGCATATCGGCAAACATGCTGATGGTAAAGCCGGATATGCCGTTTTTGAAGATATTCCGCCTGCAGTTGAAAGGCGAAATTGAGACAAAGTTAGGTAAGAATTTCAGCGCATTTTTAAAAGAAAAAGAACAATGAACCTGAGTAAAGACTTCACCCTGGAAGAGTTTGTACGCTCGGACACGGCCAAGCGCCTGGGAATCGACAATACGCCCACGGAACTGGCCGTGGCGTACCTGATCCTTTTGTGTCATTTCCTGCTACAGCCTGTCCGGAACCATATCGGCAAACCTGTGCGGGTAACTTCCGGCTATCGCTGTCCGAAACTGAACGCGGCAGTCAGCGGCGTATCAACCTCGCAGCACACCGAAGGGAAGGCCGCCGATATCACCGTCCCCGGAATGCCGGCCTGTGATCTGTTCGATCGCATTATCACCATGAAAGAAATAGAGTTTGATCAGATTATCCTCTACAAAACGTTTGTTCACATCAGTTTCAATTTAGGAAAGAACCGAAAGCAGATACTCTATTCCAAAGAAGTGAGCGGAAAATGAAACAGATATTTGTGGCCCTATGGATTTTCCTCTGCTGTTCCTCCTGCGGGATCAGTAAACAACAGGCAACTATCAACAGGGACTACAGCCTCGGTTTTCTGAAAACAGACAGCCTGTTTTCCCGCACAAAACAAACTAATATAGAAGATTTAATTCATCGGGGGGTGCTGAAAGCAAATATCTATATCCGTACATTTTCTTCCCCCGACAGCCTGGGCGTACAACACCTGCTTACAGAAACCGGCATCGACCTGTCGATGAGCGGTGAAACAAAAGAACGTCGGGAAAGCTCGGAAAACAATACGTCGGGCGGTGGAAGTCTGAATACAGGATATAAATCAGGAAACGAAACGGTTGAAGAAACAAAAGATATAGATCGAAGGCCCTTCCGGATTCCCGGCTGGGTCTGGTGGACAGCCGGCGCGATAGGCGCCGGCGTTCTTGTGTTTAAGGCGAAAGATTGGGTTAAAAAGTTGATTAGGTGTCTATTTAAATGTTAGGTTAGTTGTGTTGTAGAGCTCCAGCCGTCTTGCCCGTGAGGGTAGGGCGGCTTTTATAGCTATGTATATTTTATACTGTTTTTATACTGTTTTTATACCGTGTTTATACTATATTTATACCTTTGCACAGAAGACGGAGAAAGGTCTTTTGTCCGGGTGCAAACAGGCAAAAGAAAAACAGAGATATTAAAAAGCATCAGGAGTAGGCGTTGCACCGCTGAAACTGGTGCTTATTTTATTCATTATGGAAACAGAAAAGAACGGTAATGCAAAGCGCAAGCGTAAAAAAACAACCAGCACGGGGCCGGTAATAATCGAAGGCAGGCCCAAGTCGAAAATAGTTCAGTATTGGGAGAGCCTGGGTGATGCAAAAGGTGAAATTGTGAATATGAGAATGGTATTAAAGTAATATTTATTGCAGTCGAATGATTGTCCAGATATTAAACTAAAGTTACAACAACATGGAAACGATACGAATTACACGGAAAAAATTTACAGAAAACATGGAAGCCTGCTTTAAGATGATTGAAAAGGGAAACCAGATAATAATAACTTGGGGGGAGAACAAAGCTCTGATCTCTCCTGCCGAACAGGAGGAAGATGATACCATCTATACGCACCGGGAATGGGAGAACGCAATAGAGGAGTCTCTTGCACAGTATAAGTCAGGGAATTATGCAGTCATGACGGATGAAAAATGGAATAGGATAGTAGGAGTATAATGTATTCGCTTATTTTCACCTCAAACGCTGAAGCAGATTTGGCTATGCTTTGCAAATCAGGGGATAAAACAATAATTAAACGGCTTAACCGTATAAAAGAAGAGTTAAAAACACATCCCCGGACGGGTATAGGAAAACCTCAATTGAAAAAATACGCCTACGCCGGTTGCTGGTCTCGCGAAATATCGGAGAAACATCGGATTGTATATATAATAGAAGAAGAAACCATGAGGGTTGTAGTTCTCAAAGCATATGGACATTATGATGACAAATAGAATCCGGTGAAAAATATTAACCGGCGATGCACACCAATATTAGACGAGATTCCCCGGCAAAGTAAGTTTTATCTTGAATACTGACCAACCCTCCCTCACGCCACGGGCGGGTTAATGATTGATTCATGTTTATGGCATTTTCTTTTGTTTAATAGTGTGCTTGAATTTCATAAGAGCAAAATTGATTTCAATGCTGGTTTCCGTATCGGTCACCTGCATGTCATTTCCAAGGATGTCTGCAATTACGCCTCCGCTCTTTTGTATCAATGCCTTTTGCCTGGATTCTTCCGGCGATTCAGACAATTCGGAGACAGTACGCGCAAGCTCTCGTATCTTAGAGAAAGTTTCTACAATAGCAATCGTTGTCTGGGTTGCCTTTGCTCCTTTAAGGATGGTAGCAAGCATGTATAATCCCTTTTCTGTAAATACATTTGGAAGTTTATTTTTGCGCCCCAACTGGATGTCAAAATTTTTGATTTCAAATTTGACCATTCGGCATTATCTAATTGAATGATATAATCTTCCGGGAATTTATCGGGATTATTCTTTACAGCCTGATTTACTTCCCGCGTTTCTACATCATACAACGCGGCCACATCGCTGTCCAGTAACACATGTTGGTTGCGGATGGTGATAATCTTTTCTTCGACTTGTTTGAGTTTGAGTATTTCGCTCATCGGATTGTTTGTGCGCTAATTAGTGGAATTTTAATTGTTACTCAAGTTACGCACCCATTGCGTAACATGAGTGAATAAATAAAAAAGGAGAAGTATCTTTGTCTCATGGAACAAGTATTGGATTTATAGTCAAAAAGAAATGGTTTGCGAATTAATCAGACGGAAATTGAGAGTTAGCAATGAAACCAGCTCATCTTTAAAAATCGTGATGTTA
>JAITRG010000076.1 GCA_031288515.1 Tannerellaceae bacterium | reverse complement strand
ACAGCGGGAAAGCGAAGACGCTGATACCCGCTTTCAAAGGCATGAAAACAAACGGTCTGCCGGAAGAATTACGGCATTTGCAGGCTCAGGACTTGAGCGAACTGGGTTTTATGCAGGATTTGCTGCGGGGAATAGAAAAGATACTTCCCTCAACGGAAACCCTGTCAGGCGGACTGCCCGAAGGAATGGAAGTAACAATCCCCGTATGGACAAAATTCAACACAGACGCAACATCCCAGACTATCCTCGGCATATCAGGAAAGGCAGGTACTCATGCTTTTATACCTGCCAACGTCAAAGCAATCGCCCCGGGAGCCTTTTCGAATACCGACGAATTAGTCATGCTAACCTGCGACGACAAATCGCAGTTGCATGAAATCCCCGAAAACGCTTTCGCAGGCTGCAAAAACCTGGAAACGGTTATACTTCCAGGCAAACTCGTATCCATCGGCAAGAGCGCGTTTTCGGGTTGCCGCAAGCTCGCGCAGTTCAACATCCCCGACACGCTGAAATCCGTAGGCGAAGAAGCCTTCATGGATTGCGACGCCATAGAGTTGATTGGCTTCCCGCGAGGTTTCACATCCGTCGGGAAGAGGGCTTTTGCGGGCTGCGGCGCATTGAAGAATGCAGATTTGCAGGACGTGAACTCGCTGGGAGAAGAAGCCTTTGCCGATTGCCCTGAATTGAAAGAAGTATGCTTTGACGGCAGTAATATACGCCTTACAAGCATTCCCCGCGGCGCTTTCGCCAATTGCATCTCATTGGATTACGTCATGTTCCCCGACAAACTCAAGACCATTGAAGAAGACGCTTTCAGGGGCTGTACAAGTCTTCCGAAGCTGGATTTTGCCGGCTCGCAGGAAGGATTGCGAACGATAAGGAAAAACGCTTTTGCAGGCTGTACAAAACTGCGCAGCATCATCTTCTCCGAAGAGTTTAAAAGCCTTGAAGAAGGCGCTTTTGCCGGTTGCGCCGCCCTGGAAAGCATGGATATTTCCGCCAGGACGTCCGTTGCTCCGGGCGCGTTCGAAGGCTGCATCAACATCAAAAACATCAAACTGATTGGAAAAAGGATAGAACCGCTCGCCTGGATTGCGCCGCTTGCCAAAGAAAAAATGCCGCGCATCGTCTTCAAGGGCGAGTTTACAATCATCGGCGACAATGCATTCCGCGACTGCGACGGCTTGCTGCCCCGAGACATTTCGGATTTCCCATACAGCATTGTTTCAATCGGCGAAAATGCCTTCGCAGGACTTGCGAGCCTGCAAAAGTTTACGGTTGCCAATAGCGTTACGGTTATCAAAGAAAACGCATTCGCAGGATGCGCCAGCCTCAGGAAGGTGATATTCGACGGAGATCACAGAGAGGGACCGCTCAAAACGATAGGCGACAGGGCATTCGCAGGCTGTACGGCGCTGACGGGCATAGCGATTCCCCCCAATGTTGAATCCATCGGACCCGACGCGTTCGAAGGCTGCGACAATCTCAAAAGCATAGAAATTCGCGGTACGACGCGCAAACTGTATTATCAACGGAAAATCATCATCAATCATCCGGCTGTAACCAATTTCCCCGCAGACGAAACAAGTATCGACGACAACGCGCTGAAAAATCTCGGCGGCGTCAAAAACGTAAAGATACCCAAAGATGTTACATCCATCGGCGAGTCGGCGTTTGAGGGCTGTGCCGGACTCGAAAGCATTGTCCTGCCCCCAAAACTGAAATACATCAGAAAAAGAGCATTCAAGGATTGCGCCGCGCTCAAAAGCATCATCATCCCCGATACCATCAGTTCCATCCACAGGGAGGCTTTCCAAAACTGCACTTCGCTCACCTCCCTCGCCCTGCCCATGGGCGACAAGCTCCATATCGAAGAGAAAGCCTTTGCCGGATGCGCCGCTCTTCGCGAAATCACCCTGCCCGTCGAAGTCTTTTCGCACAATCCGGGCATGTTTATGGGCTGCACCGCACTGCAAAAGATTACCTTTCTCCCCTTTAAAGAGAAATATCTGTCCCACATCCCCCCAAAAACCTTTATGAACTGCACCGCACTGGAAAGCGTCACCTTTCCCGGCAACATCCAGCTCTCCGCACAGGCATTCGCCGGATGCACCGCGCTGAGGGAAGTCGTATTCAATCAGGACAAGCGCTTCGGGAGCCTTTTCAACGCCACCCTCGAAAGTGTTTTCCAGGGAACGCCCTATCTCGAACAGGCCAGGCATACCCAATGCAACTATTGCGGAGGCAGATTAGGCCGCATCCTCAGGAAGTGTAAAATCTGCGGCAAAAAAGGGAGCCGTTAAAGCGATTGTTACAAGATAGACTTCCTTGACGACTTCTTTATGAGGATGGCTTCTTCATTTAGCGGGTCGATTGTCTGCAAAAGTTCGGCGATAGGGTAGCGGAGGGTGGCGTTATCTTTGTTTTCGGGCCGATTCAATAACAGGCGGAGCGTATCTGCCACCTCTTTTGTGTAGTCGGATTTACAGGAGGCGGCCCATTCCGCCTGAAGGTCGGGCAGCAGTTCGCCGGCGTGTAATAATCCTGCCAGGCGGCAGGTTTCGTTTGTCGAAAGGACGTCTGTTTTAGCTTTGGAGATAAGTTCCATAACCTCTAAGTAATCGCAATACATCGTGTCTCCGAATTGAAGGCTCCATAAAGAATTTCTGTTTATTACTTCAACGCTTCCCGCTTCTTCAAGAACGGCGCGTAGCTTGCTGATGTTCACATTTCTGTTGTTACGGGCGCTACCGCCGGTTTTTTTATCATGCCAGAGCGCTTCGTCAAGCAGGGCCGATGTAACCCCTTTTCTTTCTTTTGCCGAGTGGAATAATAAAAAGAGAAATAATTGCTTTAACGTAGGAGAAAACGCGGAGGTGATATCCTCTTCCTTCGCATTAAACGCCTGAAAGCCTCCCAGTAAATAAATAGCGGAAACCCGGCGTCTTTTTATAACAGACAAAGGCTCCAGGCTGATGCTCGCTTTCATGGCAATGCGCCTGCTCCTCTTTTTGAGAACAACGAATAGCAAAAAAGCCGATCCGGCAAATAACACGGCGCCCATTCCGTAAGAAAGAGGAAAACCGCTGGCCGGCAAAGGTTGCAACACCTCTTCCGTTGCAAGGGGAGGATAGGCAATGGCATATAAGGCAATGGTATTCCGGTGGGAGATAACAGCTATCAGCTTGGATTTTTCTTCATTCAAATAGAGATACGACCACGTTTCGCTGTCGCGGAACTTAAAAGGGATACTGTCGCCTGCAATCTTCATTTCCGGTCGGGAAA
Source organism: Tannerellaceae bacterium (assembly GCA_031288515.1). Lineage (GTDB taxonomy): Bacteria > Bacteroidota > Bacteroidia > Bacteroidales > Tannerellaceae > DFXE01. The sequence continues at coordinate 1,768 of JAITRG010000076.1, read as the reverse complement.
TGCTAAACCGGGCTAATTGCAGATACGAGTCGTAATAACCATTGTTAAATAATAAGGCGTAGAAACTGTCTGTTGAAGAATCGGCAACTAATGTTTCGGCCGGTACGAAAGGCAACCGTGGAGCGGGCAATGTCCATAACGGCTTGAATGAGTAATCAAGCAGGCTGAACTCATATAAGTCGTAATAAGAACGCGGCGATAATTCCTGCCTGCCCGATTTACTGCCGTACCCGCCGAAAACAAGTATCTTATTGTCGTTTAAATACCCGGCGCCGCTTAAATACCGGGGCGCTATCTGGTCGCTGCGGTCTATCTGTTTCCACGCGCTTTCTTTCCTGTCATATATATTGACCGCGCCTTTGTACCGGTAATGGCCATATCCCAGGATAGCTACCAGAGAACTGTCGGCGGCAGAAATAAACTTATTATTGTGCCCGTAATCGGGCAGGCTCGTTTCCGGACGGTTGACCGTCCATTTACCCGTTTTCAGGTCAAAACGGTTGATTACCGGACTGGTAAAATCATACGACCATAATTCGCCGGTATATTTATTATAGACGACGTTGTGCCCGCTTTCCTCCCTGTAAGGCTGTTTTTCCGTAAACGGGATTGTGTCGATATCCAGTGATTTATAGTGCAAATAATAAGCGGCTTTATCATCAAGAAAGAATATCCCTTTTCCAATCGCGTCGGAAGTAACGCCATTCAGGTTTTCCGCCTTCACTTCCGTGAGTTTTTGCCACCGGATGTATTTGTCGGTAAGCCAGTGAGGGTTTTCCGTCCAGGCTTCGGCAGACTGTATGTTGTCGTATGTTTTATTACCGTAATGTTTTCCAAGCGTCCATTGGCGGAACAGTTTTTGATTCGGTTTATAGACGGAAATGTTTTTAATACTCATCGGACAAACGTCTGTGCTATGGAAACCAGGCGCTTTGCAGATACCGAAATAGATTTGGAAGTCTTTCAGGCGAGATAAACCGGGCAATTGGATTTCCTGTCTTTTTTCGTTAAAGAAAGTCGTCAACCGGGCATTTCCGGCGTCGAAATCTATTCGTACCCTTACCCATTGCTCAAAGTCGACAGAAGGAAGGTCGGCCCATTTGTAGCTCAGCAGGATTTCGTCTTTATATACCAGCCAGATATTTGAATCGCCGGGCGCTGCGTTAGACGCAAGGTCGATGTTGGTATCCCCGTTTGCAATGATCCGGAAAATATATCCGTAGTATCCGTCGTCCCGCCGGAAATTAACGTCAAATTCAAGAGAGAAGCCCTCGGAAAACCGGAAGGGTTTACCGGGCGTCAGACAGAGCGAAGTTCTATCGTCCTGCACTGCTTCGTGCGATGAGAAAAACAAGCCCGACGACCCGGCCTGGGCAAAAAGCGCAAGCTTGCAGAAAAAGAAGAAGGTAACTGCCATTGCAGATATCCTGATCGCACAGGTTACGTTGGCAGCATTGGATTTTTCGGAAAATGCTTTTGATTTTATTACTTTCTTCATTTCGATTCTTTAAAATACATGTAAAGGTAGCTCTTTTTCGGATTTACGCCGGCTTTCTGTCAGATTCTCTGTTCATGAGGGTGTGTCAAAAGCCCCAGTTACAATCTGCAAAAGTTATAGATTGTAAGTTGCGCCCAACTGTACAGGCCATTTATCTTTGTTTTTAGAGATAAAAATGGCTTTTCAGGCAGTATTAGTCCCTATATAATACTGATGAACTTATAATTTGTAACTTTAAAATTATCTAAAGGGACTTTTGACACACCCTCA
>JAITRG010000056.1 GCA_031288515.1 Tannerellaceae bacterium | reverse complement strand
TAAGCACATAAAAACAATGCAAATTTATGAAATTAATCAGACAATGTTTAAGAAAAACCTGTCGCCACTCTATTATTCTTGTCTTTCTGTCGCTATTGGGAATGCAAAACCTCCCGGCGCAGTCGACGGTTTCTGAGAATGTAAGTATTCATGCGGATAATCAAGCCCTGGGCAATGTGCTCAAAATACTCTCGGAACAAACCGGATTGAACTTTTTTTACAGTGAAAATGTGATTCAGGGCAAGAACGTGTCGCTCAATTTTTCGAATGCGGTAATTAATACGGTCTTGTCGGCTATTTCACAGCAAACGCAACTGTCTTTCACCCGGCAGAACAACACGATTACCATCGGCGCCTTGCGGCAAAGCAGTCAACAGGCGACCCAACAGGGCAGCCTGCGAACGATTACCGGAACGATTACCGATATCCACGGCGGACCGCTTATCGGAGCAAATGTCGTTGAAGAAGGAACAACAAACGGAGTAATTACCGACGTAGACGGAAAATTCTCGTTGAGCGTAAAAGGGAATGCCGTATTGACAGTCTCGTATATCGGATACATACCCCAGAATATCAGAATCGGCAATCAGACGAACCTGCTTATCAAACTTACGGAAAACAGCGCGGAGCTCGACGAAGTGGTCGTGGTGGGCTATGGCGTGCAAAAAAAGAAATTGCTCACCGGCGCTACCGTGCAAGTCTCCGGCGAAAACATCCGGAAAATAAACCGGGTAGACGTCTTAGGCGCTATGCAGGGACAAACGCCCGGAGTAAACATTGTGCAAAGAACAGGGATGCCCGGCGATGGATTTAGCATAAGTATCCGCGGACTGGGAACTACCGGTAATTCCGAACCCTTATACGTTATCGATGGCGTGCCGGAAGGTAATATCAACAACCTGAGTTCTTCCGACATCGAATCCATCGATGTGTTGAAAGATGCGGCAACAGCGGCAATCTATGGCGCACGGGCGGCCAACGGCGTTATTCTTATCACAACCAAACAGGGGAAAATGGGGAAACCCCAACTCAGTTACGACGCTTATTACGGCGTGCAAAACGTATATAAAATGATTACGCCCCTGAATGCGAAAGAATACATGAGTATCCAGAATGAAACGAGATTCAACGACGGCAATCCGCCCCTGGATTTTGCGGCCCTGATACCCAAACAGTATAATTCCGTCATAAGCGGAGAATGGAACGGCAGCCAATGGCTGGAAGCCATCCGGAACAAAAATGCGCCGATGCAAAACCATGCCCTGGGGCTGACGGGAGGCACGGAATTATCCAAATATTCACTGGGATTCTCTTACCTCTCGCAGGACGGGATTTTAGGCAAACCGGCGCCCCCCGTCTTCGAACGGTATACGGCAAGAATAAATTCCGATTATGCCGTGTTCAAAGGAGATGGTTTTGATATACTGAAAATAGGAGAGAATCTCAATTACAGTTACAAGGAAAATTCGGGGATTCACGTAGATAATATTTTCTCGAACGATATCCGGAATATGCTTGTCGCTTCTCCTTTGATGCCCATGTATAATGAATCGGGAGCGTATTACGATCAGGCGAGCAAACAGGAGGATTTGTGGGTTTTGGATAATATGGCTTTCAATCCCGTAGCAGAGATGATGTACCTTCGGGGCAACCTGAATAAAAGCCACGGGTTACAGGCAAACGTCTTTATTGAAATACAGCCGATCAGGGATTTAAAATTCAAAAGCAGCTACAATTATATGTTCGATTCAAATACGTCTCGCAGTTATGTCCCGGTATACAATTTAGGAGATATGCATATCAGGCAACTGGATGAGGTTGGCCAGGGGGCAAATTCGGGATATTCATGGACATGGGACAATACGCTCTCCTGGATTCTCCGGCTGAAACAGCATACGATAGACGCCGTAATCGGACAATCCATAGAAAAGAGAGGTTACGGGGAAGTATTGTATGGGGGAAACACCCAATCGCTATTCCCCGGTTCTTTTGATTATGCCTGGCTGTCTAATGCCAAAGGCAGGAATCCCAACGATATGAGGATAGTCGGTTTTCCTTTCACGAGCGGGCGCCTGGCTTCTTACTTCGGCAGGCTTATCTATAACCTGAAAGAGACGTATATAGCCTCCGTCAGTTTACGGGCCGACGGCTCTTCCAATTTTGCAAAAGGCAAGCGATGGGGCTATTTCCCAACCGCCTCGGCCGGATGGCTTATCAGTCAGGAGAATTTTATGGAATTTGCAAAAGGAACGCTGGATTTCTTTAAGATAAGAGCCAGTTGGGGACAAAACGGGAATAACAGTATCGATCCTTTCCAATACCTGGCTACCATATCCTTTGATGCTGATTACGGATTCGGGGAAGACGATAATGCCCGGCATACAGGCGCGTATGGGGATATCATTCCCAATCCCGACGTCAGATGGGAAAAATCCGAACAAATTAACCTGGGTTTTGATTCCCGCTGGCTCGCTTCCCGTTTAGGGCTGACCTTCGACTGGTATGTCAAAACCACAAAAGACTGGCTGGTACTGGCTCCCATGCTGGCTTCGTACGGTACCAATCCTCCTTATATCAACGGAGGGAATGTAGAAAACAAAGGGGTCGAGCTTCTTTTATCGTGGAATGATAAGATTGGAGATTTCAGTTATGGTATCAACTGGAACATGGCTGAAAACAAGAATGAAATTACAAAAATCGCTAATTCGGAAGGCGTCATTCACGGCGGGGCAGACATATTATCGAAGGGGGTATCTGAATTTTACCGTGCACAGACAGGATATCCGATCGGGTATTTCTACGGATACAAAACGGCGGGTATTTTTCAGAACCAGGAACAGGTAAACAATACGGAAGTAAAGCAGAATAATGCGCAGCCCGGCGACGTCATCTTTGTGGATGTGAAGAAAGACGGGCTGATCAATGCCGACGACCGGACGATGATTGGGAATCCGCACCCGGATATAACTTCCGGGCTGAGCCTCAATTTCAGCTACAAGGGATTTGATTTATCGCTGAACGCTTACGGCGCTTTCGGGCATCAGATTATCCGCTCGTATCGCGATTACCGCTATTATCCGCTTCAGAATTATACGACCGACATATTCGGACGCTGGCATGGCGAAGGAACGTCGAATAAACTCCCCCGCCTGACCTCCGGAACGCATTTCAACTGGTCTGTTTCGGATATTTTCGTCGAAGACGCCGATTATGTGAGACTTCAGAACCTGACAGTCGGCTATGATTTTAAGCGCCTGATTCCCCGTTTGCCTTTAGCGCAGGCCCGCTTGTACGTTACGGCGCAAAATTTATTCACGTTTACCGGATATTCGGGTATGGACCCCGAAGTAGGATACAACCAGAAAGATGGCGGCGCCATATATGGCGATACATGGACTTCCGGCATTGATAGCGGGTTTTATCCAAGTCCCAGAGTATATATGTTTGGTTTAAATCTTAAATTCTAATCAGTACACCGTCAAATGAACAGAAACGTATTTATTATAAGTATCAGTATCCTGATTATGTTCTCCGGTTGCGACAGCCTTCTGGATACGCAGGATTATACGAGAAAAAATACCGGTAATTTCCCCCGAAGCGAAGAGGATGCGGCACAAATGCTCGCAGGCATTTATTCTACACTTAACACGGATGCCTTCGACCCCTTTTTTGCAGGAGAACTGGCTTCGGACGATCGCCTGGGAGGCGGAGGCCTTAGCCGGCCCTATCTGAGAGCCATGGATCGTATGATGAACTATGGAGACGTATTTTTCCATTATTTCTGGGGCGTCCGCTACAAAGGCATTTACAGAGCCAACCTGGCTCTTGAAACATTGGATAATGTGACAGACTGGAATAGCGAAGAAAGCAAAAATCAGGTATGGGGGGAGGTTTACTACCTGCGGGCTTTCTTTTATTTCGAACTGGCGCAGTGGTTTGGCGAAGTGCCGCTGGTCACATCTGCCGCTCCGGTTAATTTACCCAAAGCGCCCGCCGAAGAGCTTTATGCCTTTATCGCTTCAGACCTGCAAAAGGCGATCGGCCTGCTGTCGGACAAGCCTTACACGGCTTTTCTTTCGGGACACGCTACCAAATGGGCGGCGGAAGCCCTGATGGCGAGAGCGTTCTTATTTTACACGGGTTATTATCATGCCGGCTCTCTGCCGCTGTACGAAGGGGGAACGATAGAGAAAAACCAGGTTGTCGCCTGGCTCGAGGACTGTATGAATAACAGCGGACACGACCTGGTGAGCGATTTTCACAACCTCTGGTATTATACCAACGAATTTACGGCTAAGGATTACCCATGGGTGTCGGAAAACGGATGGAGCTGGGCGGGCGACGTTAATGAGGAATTTCTTTTTGCAGTCAAATACACCAACTACGCCGAATGGGATATAGTACCTGGCCCCGGTTACAGTTTTGGAAGTATCGCTCACTTTGGTTTGCGGATGCCGAATGGTTATGAAAGTACGTTCCCTTATGGAGAAGGGGAAGGGGCCGGCCCCGTAAGTCCGCTGATGGTACGGGAATGGGAATACGCCGAGCCGGACGATATCCGCCGGAAAGCCTCTATCCTCAATGTGGCGGAAGAACTGGAGGAATATGCCGTACCGCTGGATGAAATGGAAGAAACAGGCTACTGGCAGCGCAAATTCATTCCTGTCAACGCTTACGACGAAGAGGGTGAAGTAGTGAACGCTTCCTGGTTTACCGGCGCGCCCCGTTTAGACCTCTGGTTAGACAAGAGCCAGGATAAGGTCTGTATCCGCTTTGCAGACGTCTTGCTGATGCATTCCGAATTAACGGGAACGGCGGCGGGAATCAACCGGGTACGCGCGCGCGCCGGCTTAGCTCCTCTGAGCGCCTACTCCCCGGACGCCTTGAAACGGGAACGCCGCTGGGAGCTGGCCTTTGAAGGACTCCGCTGGTTTGACCTGATGCGCTGGGGCGACGCGCCCGA
>JAITRG010000054.1 GCA_031288515.1 Tannerellaceae bacterium | reverse complement strand
ACAACAGGAGAAACCACATGGATACAATCTTTGACAATCCTGTTTCAAGAATGGTAATGTATGAACCTGTCAGAAAAAATGTGACAATTAATGGTGCGATCTAAACGCTTATTCCGATTACTCGGATTAAAATAACTGTAACCGCTTGTCGTGTTAAACTTATAATGTGAAGATGATTCAGCTCCGGCAATAAAGCCATAGCCAAATGCCCAATTCGCTAAAATACCCATCCAGCCGCCCTGGAAATACATATTGGACATATCATAATGCCGAACACATTCCAACACATACTCTTTGCATCCATTGCATGCCGGATGATAAAAGCCACTGATATCATCAACTAAACCGTACTTTCCTGAAGCGATAACTTTTTCCAATTCGGTTTTAGCATTCGAATATTTACCCTGAAAAAGACAGGCTTTACCCAGTAGCGTCCGTGCCGCTTCGATGGTAATCCGTGTTCCGCCGTTAACGTCGTCGATTGATGTTTTAGCAGTGAGATTCCCTGAATTAATAATCTCGTTGAGTTCAGTCTCAATAAAGTTCCACAATGCGTCCTGCGTCGAATTGGGCGCTTTAAATTCCTCGCTTGTTTGTAATATCTTATCAACTAATGGCGGAGTACCCCATAATGTCGTCAGTTCAAAATGACAAAGCGCTCTGTAGAATTTCGCTTCAGCAATATTTCTGGCTTTGACCTCGCTCTCCGGCGTAAACTTTTCAATAACTAAGTTGCACAAGTAAATCGTTTCATACAATTTTTTATAGTAATTTTCTACCCATCCGTTAGTTGCGGTAGTTGCGCTTTCGTATATCTCCTGTGCGTAAGTCTGATCAGAACGTGCGCCGCCCGTATTAAAATCGTCGGCCATAAAATTCTTCATAAAAAAACCATTGGCATAATGATTAGCGCCCGATCCTGATCCTGAAAAAGCGCTTCGCCATGAGCTGTACACGGCTGCCACAGCGCTTTCGCTATGCTCGTCTGTCTGGTAATAACTGTTTTCGTCCTGTACCCCTTTCTGAGGTATATCCAACAAATCTACGTCGCATGCCTGAAACGTAAATACACATGCGATGAATCCTGATAATATAATACGTTCAATTTTCATATCTCTTCATTTTAAATTAGAATGTAATCAATAAACCAAATACTACTTTTTTTGTTATGGGATAGTTTCCATAGTCAATGCCCATGCCACTGGTGGAACTTGCTGAAACTTCAGGGTCAAGTCCGGGATAATTGGTAAACAGGAAGAAATTATCCAAAGACGCATACACCCTTAAGTTGTCAGATAATATCTTCCGCGTCAATGATTTCGGAACGGTATATCCCAACTGTATCTGCTTGATACGGAAATAAGATCCATCGAAGACATAAGCATCAGACAAACTGTATTTATCTGCGTTTAACAGGCTTGGTTTTGCATACTTCCGACTTGTATTCCCGTCGGTCGTCCAACGTTTGTCAAACATTTCCTTTAAATTGTAAGAAATGGAGTTATAGCTATATGACATGAATACATCGTTACCTGTCGACCCAGAGCCGAAGATCAGGAAATCAAAATTTTTGTAGTTAGCCGTCAGTGTGACGCCAAAAGTGTAGTCGGGCATCGGTTTTCCGATTTGCACTTTGTCGCTGGCGTCGATCGTTCCATCTCCTGTATGATCCTTGAACGCCGGAGCTCCGCTGTCATCCAGGTAATCAATCTGATAACCTCTGAAGTACCATACAGGGTGTCCAACTTCAAATGCAGAGAATGCGCCATTAGACGCCTGTGTTGATGAACCGTCAATACGTCCGCCGCTAACATTAGGATCCAGATAGGTTACTTTATTTTTCAAGGTTGCCAGATTGGCTGCCACAGAGTATTTAAAGTCGCCTATATTATCTTTCCAATTGATTTCAAATTCAAAACCTTTATTCTCTACATTCCCGGCATTCATCGGAGCAACCGAATTGCCTGCTTCGTAAGGAATAACAATATTGGATACGATCAAGTCTTTCGTTTTTTTCTTATACCAGTCCATACTGAAACCAAAGCGATCGTTTAAAGCGCGCATATCCAATCCTACATTTAATTGTTCGGAAGTTTCCCATCTCAGGTTCGGATTATATATTTGCGACGGTTTTGCAGATGTTATATAGTTTACGCTGCTATTGGTAAACGAATAGCCCGCTGCGGTAGTGGTTAGTGCGTTGGAGTATTTATAATCCTTCAGGTTACTGGTACTTCCGTTTTGTCCCCAACTTGCCCTTAATTTGGCAAAAGTTACAGGCGTATTATTCCCTTCTTTAAAGAAATCTTCATTAGAAATCGTCCACCCTGCAGATATCGAAGGGAAATATCCCCAACGGTTTAACACCGGTAAAATCGAACTGTCGGCAGCATCCGCACGTAGCGAGAATTGCGCCATATAACGACCCTGGAAATCGTAATTTAACCGCCCGAAATAAGAAAGCTTACGGTAAATATCCTGATACCCATCCGTTGATTTAACCGCATCGCCCGCCGCATAAGCTACATCGGCATAAAGCGGATCATCCATAGCCGTTTTGTCAACGCCGGCAGATAGATAGGTCAACCGGGTTTGACTATACGACATACCCAGAATGGCGGCTAAATTATGCTTGTCCAATAACGTGGCGTTATAGTTCGCAAAGTTTTCCCACTGGAAATAAGAAGTAGAGGTATTGGTACGGGCAGCTCCGTTCTTTTCTTTGTTCGACACGGAAGCAGAACCGTAATATAAATGCGAATAAGAATAGGTGTTTGCGTTAGCTTCCCTGAATCCCAGCCTCGATGTAAAGACAAAGCCTTTAAACGGGGTCAGGTTAGCGTATAACGTGCCCATCAGCGTATTGCCGTAGTTTTTTCTGTCGTTCCGGCGAATAGCTACCATCGGATGTATCTGCTCCATACTGCCCAAACAACTGTAATAATCGCCATTATCATTGGCGAGGAGCGTGAAACCGTTGGCAAGGAGCGCCTGCATCGCTAAAGGAAGGGCGTCGGGCGCGTAGGTATCCGCATAATACGCCGGCATGGTCATTACGGTAGAAATCATACTTACATAAGATGAGTTACCGCTACCGTCCGTAATCATCTTACTCGTATATTTGGCATAGTTTGCGTTTACGCCAACCTTCAACCAGGGTTTAAGGTTATAGTCCGCGTTTACCATCACAGACAATCGATCGTACACATCTCTGTTTTCACGAATGATCCCATTGTCCGACAAATTGCCGAGAGAAAGATAAAAGCCGCCTTTATCATTAGCTCCCTGCATATTAACCGTATGCCGAGAGGTTGGAGACGCATGGAATGCCACGTCATACCAATCGGTACTCGACGCGCCATCCCATGTGCCGTTTCCAATCAATTCCTGTATATTTACATCCGTATAGGTAGCATCCTGTTCTTTTCGCTGCTCCAATGCTTCGTGCGAGTTGAGCAAACCGGGTCGCCTTGATAAACTATTGATTGCGTACTGGAAATCGTATGAAATACTACTCGTTCCCTTGCTCGCGCTTTTTGTGGTAATCAGTACCACGCCGTTACCGGCTTGCGCGCCGTAGATCGCTGCCGAAGCTGCATCCTTCAACACTTCTATGCTTTCAATATTATTTGGGTCAACAGAACTCATGTCCGAAGCAATTAGCCCGTCAATCACATAGAGCGGGTCAGACGTTCCGTTAGAGGAAAATCCACGTACGCGAATTGTCGGCGAGGAGCCGGGTTGCGAGGTGGTGGAGACCAATTGCACTCCGGCGGTTTTCCCTTGCAGCGCTTCTTCCACCCGTGTAATAGAACGATTCCGGATATCTTCGGCTTTTACGGAAGAGATAGCACCAGTCAGGTCGCTTTTTCTTTGTACGCCATAGCCAATTACTATAACCTCAGCGATTCAGCGAGAAAAAAAATTAAGGTATAAAGAATTGAAAATAAAACAGATATAAAATTAGGAAAAATAAATATTTCCGGCTAATTTTGCAGTCAAGAACACAAAGAAGGGGCA
>JAITRG010000053.1 GCA_031288515.1 Tannerellaceae bacterium | reverse complement strand
AGCACATGAGAGAACTTTTTGATGTCGGGCAGTTATAAACTGACCGATACAGGGAGAGCTTGCCTCCAAACTTAAACAAAGGATATGAATACGAAAAAAACTAATCGCTGAATCGCTGCCGGTTTATGATATGGAAGGCGCTATGAAAAAAAATCAATACCTTTGCCGGTAAATTAAAAACCCATCATGCAATGTTCGATATCCTTTATCAAAACGATTTAGATATAAAAGCGGTAGAAAAATCATTTCCCAAAACCCTTAAACAATTGCAAACCGGCGACTTCAAAAGCGCCGACGTCCGCAAGATGCCCAATACCGGCTTCTACCGCGCCCGGCTCGACGTGCGCGACAGATTACTTTTCAACTTCGTGACCTATGAAGACCGTAAATATATCGTTCTGCTGGAGGTGATAAAAGACCATAACTATGCCCATAGCCGCTTCCTGCGCGGGGCGACGGTCAACGAAGAACGGTTTGTGCCGGCCGTATTGCCCGATGAGGAGGAAATCGAACGCGAAGCCACGCCGCTGGTCTATCTCCACAGGAAGAACCGGGCCGTTTATACGCTCAATAAATTCCTGTCGTTCGACGACTTCCAGCAATCGGTCTATTCGCTCCATTCGCCGCTGATTATCGTAGGCTCGGCCGGCAGCGGCAAAACGGCGCTCGTGCTGGAGAAACTGAAAACCCTGCACGGGACGGTGGCCTACATTTCTCTTTCCAGTTACCTCGTAGACAGCGCCTCGAAGATGTATTACTCGCTCGGCTACGACAACGAACATCAGGAAACCGAATTTCTTTCGCTTGCCGACTACCTCGCCCTCTGGGAGAAACCCGAAGGCCGCGAAGTGAATTTCCCGCTCTTCGAACGCTGGTTTGCGCGCCATGCACAGGCGGTGAAAATACGCGAGCCTTACCGCGTGTTCGAGGAGTTTAAGGGCGTCATTACCGGTTCGCCCATCCACGCCGCATGGCTTTCGCAGGAGGAATACATGGAGCTGGGCGTCAAGCAATCCATCTTCTCGTTGCAGGAAAGGGAACGCCTCTACCCGCTTTTCCTTAAATACGTCGACTGGCTGAAGGAAGAACGCCTCTACGACAGCAACATCCTTTGCCACAATTATCTGGGAAAGATACAGCCTTACTACGACTACATCATGGTAGACGAAGTGCAGGACATCACCAATATCCAGTTGAAATGCATCCTTGCTTCGCTTAAAAACAAGGCCAGCTTCATCCTCACCGGCGACAGCAACCAGATTGTTCACCCCAACTTCTTTTCGTGGAGCAAAATCAAATCCTATTTCTACGAATCGGGCGACGGCAAAGACAAAGGCAAAGACAACGTCATCAAAATCCTCCGCACCAACTACCGCAACAGCCTGAATGTAGTTGAACTGAGCAACAACCTGCTGAAAATAAAGAATACCCGTTTCGGCTCCATCGACCGCGAAAGCAACTACCTGATCGGGACGGTGAGCCGCGAGAAAGGCGAAGTGATACTGTACGCCAACGACGAGAAAAAGAAGAAAGAACTGAACCGCCGTACGCAGGACAGTACGCAGTATGCCGTCATCGTGTCGGACAACAGCCGGAAAGCGCAGGCTGCGCACTACTTCAAGACGCCGCTGATATTCAGCGTTCAGGAAGCCAAAGGCCTGGAATACGAAAATGTTATCCTGATAGACTTCATATCCGACCACGAAGCCGAATTTCGCGAAATCATCAACGGCGTAACCGTGGACGACCTCCGGCAGGAAGAACTCCGCTATAACCGCGCCGCCGATAAGCGCGACAAAGACGCCGAAATCTACAAGTTCTACATCAACTCGCTATACGTAGCCGTTACGCGCGCCGTTAAAAACATCTACCTCTTCGAACAGCGCGCCGGCCATCCCGCCCTCCAGCTACTGCAAATGCAGGAAAACCGCCAGGATATTCAGGTGCGCGAAGCCAAATCATCGAAAGAAGAATGGCTGGAAGAAGCCCGCCGCCTTGAAGAACAAAACAAGTTTGAGCAGGCCGAGCAGATACGCGCCAAGTATCTGGGATACGAATACATCAGCCGCGAACAGTTGGAAGCCATCAAATCGCTGGCGCTCGACCCGGCAAAGCGAGAAGCGGAAGTAAAGAAAGAACGCAAGCAACTGTTCCAGTACGCCGTGAACCATCGCCGTTACGACTGGGTGGAAACGCTGGCGCAGCTTCAGTTTCAGCGGGCGATGCTTTACATGAAGGAACTGCGGGCCGAACGCAAAGAGTACGAAAAGAGCCTCCGGCTGGGCAATAAACCGCGTATCGGATATATTGTGCAGAAATACGGCGTAGACTTCGCCACGGGCGAAGGCGCCACCGGATTGATGCATGCCCTGTATCACGCGCAAGCCGGCGTTGCAGCCGACCTGTTGCAGCAGGGCGCTTCGCTTGTACGTGCCGACAATACCGGACGCATAGCGTTAGACTACCTGCTGAAAGGCTATCTGGATATTCACAGCCGGAAACAGGCGCATCCGGACGGCAAAAAGATGTTCGTGGAATACTGGAGCCGGGTACGCCCGCAAACACAGGTGTATGAATGCGACAAGCGCCTCTTCCGCATCGATTCCCACAATATGTTATTTTTCCTTCTCGCGCTCCTCCGCAACACAGCCGGCAATCAGCCGCGACAATACAAATTGCACGACGACTCCGCAACGCCCCAAAAGCTCCACGGAGCATTCAATATGGACGATCTGGAACGCTTCGCCGCCCTGATACCCGACGAGGTACTCCCGCCCTACCGCAAAAAGCGGACGTATATCAACAGCATCATGGCGCTGCACGAAATAAACAAGGATTCGCCCTACTGCAAAAAGGCTTTTATACGCGCCGAACGCGGCTGGTATATCCTGAATCCGGAGATGGTAATGGAAAACACGCTGCCGGAGGAGGGACAAACAAATTAAAAGCCCATGCCGTTCAGTTAAGCCACTGATTCGTCCTGCGGTTCACTTCATCTGTTTTTCCTTTGTGGATCACGGATGCATCGAAGGTTTTTTGAAAAATCAATTCCGATAAATAATTCTTTTTTCATACATTTGTTTTTTATCTTCAGATTTGATTTAACCGAAAGCTGTTGTGTACTACACCTTATACAGGCTGATATGCCTAACATTCTATTCAGTATCCTCAGCTTGGCCGGCAGAGGTTCAATTCGCATTGTAGACTTACTAATGTCTTGTTTGTCCTGGGTTTTACCTCTGTCGATCGGTTAAATCTTTCCTTTTATACAACAAATGCGACAATTCAACCTCGATCTTCTCTGACCGCAAACTTAAGGTTTGCACTGGTAAAATACCCGGCAAACACTTGCGTATGACCAAAAAAGAATTACCTTTGCACCGCAAACACAGGCGGTTGTGGCGTAATTGGTAGCCGTGCCAGACTTAGGATCTGGTGCCGAGAGGCGTGGGGGTTCGAGTCCCTTCAGCCGCACAGAAGAGACTGAAAGTCATTAATTTACAATAGGTTACAAAACATAAATGTCTATAATATATTTTTCATAAATGTATATAGACATTTATCTTACCTAAATTTCCGGGATGTGAATTAAGGGATGGTTGTATCATCCCTCACTACTATTTTCTCCACTTGCCGGACAATTTTGCCGTCTGTCGTTAATCCCTCGATGACAACGGAGCAGGTAGTTGGAAAGTCAGCGGTATAAAATTCGAACATAGCCTTCCCTTCGTCCGGAACGACAAGATTCGGTTTCCAGTAGATTGCTGTACGGTAGTCAGGGCTACCATTATATTTCGATTCGGGCGTATCATACCTGGGAGCGTAAAATTCGACGGGTTTCTGATAGCCTGACGGAGTAACAGAGACGGCATTTGTTTTGGAATTAGTTTCATTGGTATGGCTGCTTGCGTTTTTTGTCGTAATGCTGATTACGCCGTTGCCGCCTTGCATTCCAAAGACGGCAGCGCCTATGCCTTTAAATATATCAATACTTTCCACGTCACTAATTCTAATATCATCCAATGGCGTTATCGGGTCTTCTACATTCCAATATAAAGGCGTCCCGTTAACCACCACAAGCGGAAACTGAGTACCTCCATTTATTGAACCTCTCGGACGGGTAAAAATCCCTCCACTTATTCCGGATAAGAGTTCTGACAGCTCTGTAGCGCCCCTTTTTTCAATATCGTCGCTGTATATTGTCATATCCGAAAGTCGATTGAACGGGTATTTTAGTCTCTTTTCATCTCTTTTCTCAATTCTATTGGTCGTTACGACTATTTCTTCCAGATTGACACGCCTTATATCTTCATCGTATTGCGCGCGCTGTTCAGCTTTTTTGATAAAATCAAACAGATTATTTTCCTGTGTCGAAGCGGAAGAGAATAGCGAACGGCTAACCGGAGCATACTTCAATTTCGGAAATTGATCGGGGTTGACAGTCAGTTTCACCCATTCGCTTCCCTTTTGATTTTTAGCCTGAACAAAAAACCTGACGCCGTCGGGATAATGAAGTCCGAAACAAAACCGGCCGTCGGCGTCTGTCTCCGTTTCATCATATATGCCGTCACTCGAGAATAATACCACCTCTCCTTTCGTCGGCTTATCAAAAAGACCTGATCTGACCGAGCCTGTCATTTCTTTTTCTAACTCATAGCCGTTGACGGGAAGGCTGTAATTCCCTTTTATTGCTTCGGAAAGTTCGTATCTTCTCCAGCCATGCGTCATCATTAAATGATCGAGCGCATACTCAGCGCTTGCATTATCCTGCAAATAATAACCGGGCGATTCGATATGACCTCTTAATTCTGAAGAAAGCAAGAGACTTGCCGTAATCGTACAAAGCGAATCAATGGCCATGTCTTTATCGTCTGTTACGGCAACAGAGAAATGAGAGAACCCATCCCCGGCCCTCTCCGAAGAAAGGGGAAAATTTAGCGTGGCATTAACCTTTTCACGTTTACCGTATATTGTCTTATCAGTACGAAGCGCCACTTTTTCCGAGACATTGTTTTTGTTGAAAACCAGCCGTTCACTGATCGGATTCATCTCATTGTCCAATAATACAATTTGAATAACGCCTGCAGGCAACTGTTCTTTCAGTATTGAAATGTATCCGGCACGATGATTCCACGGAGCAAAATAGAATACTTCGCCTTTGCAATGGACAAGCAAATAAAGAGGTGATTCTGCTATGCCCGGCGATTTTTTTACCTGTATAAAATGCTGTCCGTTTATAGAGTTCACGCCAAGAGACAGCGTTTTTGTTGCCGTCGGCAGTTTGAATCGCATTGCCTGTCCGGCGCTGTTTTTACAATTCAGATAGTACGCTACGCCCTGTTCGGGCATAAAAGCAAACGATCCCATTCCGGCAAAGACCGTTGAAACATCAACTACCGGAGTTCCCTCGCCATCTACAACTTCGCCTGAGATAAATGCTGATGTGCCTTGCCGGTTCAACGCTTTGAATGCAATCCGGCAAACGACGCCTTCCGCCGGATTCCCTCCCTCAGGGAAAAAGGAAACATCAAATTCCTCCTGCCGGTTTCCTCTGCTTCCCTCATTTTCGTAATTCGCAATTTGTAACCCGTAATTGTTATTTATCTTCCCTATTCTGATATTTTTCTTGAAGAAGTAATCATCGCCGAGATTTTCCATATACCGCGTATAGGCGCGTAATGTATAATCTCCTTCCGGCGCCTTCTCCGAAAGAAAAATAGAGCCATGAAACAGTCCGTTCTCATCGTTGCTTACCATCACACGATGCGCCAGCGAATCTGACGCGTTAATCAATTCAACATAAACATATTGACTGTGTGTGGGCGATTGATGTGAAAAAGCGTCGACGACATATGCTTTAAACCAGATTTTCTCTCCCGGGATATACATTACCCGGTCTGTATGCAGGTGTATTTTTTCCTGCGGGAAAAGCGCTAATTGTTTTAAAATACTGTCTTGAACTGCCTCAGACGTCATTTCCTGTGCACTCGCGAAAGTACATAACAATTGAAAAAACAAAAGAAGGATTCGCTTCATAAGGTATAAATTTTTGCGGAATTTACGATATTTTTTCAATTTAGCCCATTCGGAAGAGTCATATCTTGACAGGAAATCATAAATCACTGATTTGTGGATCAATGAACCAACTATTATCCGAGGATTCAGAGATTTACAACCGGTAAACGCCCCTCCAACATTCTTGTAATAGATGCTGGTTATCTCATCCCAGGGAATTAATTTGGCCGGCACAACCCAACGATTGGAAGAATCCAGCTCCCTGTAGAAGAAGTACTCAAAACCGGCCAATTTTCCCTCTCAGGGACTCTCGCAGTACGGATTAAATGCACGACTTTTTCGCTCTTTACTCATATTTCCTTGCACTTATATCTCTCAAATGTACATATATTATCTGATACTGATATCACAAGTCTTTGCGGAATTTTCATATTATCTTTAGGAGATGAAATTTTTCTTATCTTTATGGGGAAAATAAAAACAGGTAAAAAATGAAAAAGATACCAGAACCTGGCTTTGGGTTGATGCGTCTTCCCATGCCTGGAGAACAGATACTGATGAGGGAACAGATTGATATTGAGCAGACGAAGGCTATGGTAGATAAATTTCTCGCGGGAGACTTTACCTGTTTTGATGCGGCCTGTGGCTATAACAACGGAAAATCGGAGGAAGCCGCCGGAATCGCGCTTGCAGACCGGTATCCTCGTAAAAAGTTCCAACTCGCCACAAAGCTGTCTGCATGGGCCGGAGCAAAAAAACGCAGATGAAGCAAAGCAAATGAATATGAATCCATTAAATGATATAGTCATGAAAAAGTCAACAATTTTATTTTTAACCCTTACATTATTTATCGCCATGAGTTGTAACGAAAACAATCGCAGAAATGCGCGACAGGAAGCTGTCGAAACCGTTCCGTCCGCAGACGGTGACAGCGTTTTAAGTCGGGAAGAGATTCAGTCGCGCCCGTTTCAGGAGTTGTTCAGCCCGATAGAAGCTAAAGACATCCCGGGAGATGTATTTACGCATGTAGGTACGGATTATACCGTAATCACAGCTGGCAATCCGGCACATTACAATTCAATGGTCGCAAGTTGGGGCGGCTGGGGAATCCTGTTCAACCAGCCGTCTACATGGTGTTTCCTCCGTTCGAGCCGTTACACCCTCGAACTGATTCGCAAAGAGCAGGCCTACACCATGACTTATTTCGACGAAGCCTATAAGGAAGACATTCTCCTTTTCGGCACGAAATCCGGGCGCGACACTGACAAAATGAAAGAAAGCAAACTCGCCTCCGTACAAACGCCCGCCGGTAATATGACATACAAGGAAGCCCGTCTTATTCTGGAATGCAAATTAGTAGAAGTAACAACCGTATCGCCCGACGATTTCTACACCGAAGAAGGGCGCCAGTTCATCACAGATGCCTATGCCGAAACCAACGACTATCACAAAATAGTCTTTGGCGAAATAACCTCCGTCTGGCTTCGCAAATGATTTAACATTGCAACTTGGTTGCACTGAAAAGGTTGTACTTTTGCATCATTAATTTTACAGTTAAAGAAGATGATAAGTACAGCCTTCATTCATAAACATAACATACAGCCGTACCTGCCTGCTGCCATCAGCCTCGCTATGTTACTTGCCGGTATGGCTGCCGACAGTTTTTTAACGTTTGCTTTTTTTACCGGATACGTACGGCTTACGTGGTATATTGTTGCCTATTTGCCGGTTGGTTTGCCCGTTATCAAAGAATGTTGGGAAGCTTTGCGGGAGAAGGAGTTTTTTGCTGAATTTACCTTGATGATTCTGGCTACAGCAGGGGCATTTGCTATTGGGCAATATCCCGAAGGCGTTGCCGTAATGCTGTTTTATTCTATTGGCGAGTTGTTTCAAAGTGCAGCGGTTAACAAGGCGAAAGGCGATATCAAGGCGTTGCTCGACGTCCGGCCCGATATTGCTAATGTGATAAAAAATGGTAGCATATACTGTATGAAGCCCGAAGAGGTACGAATTGGCGAGATAATACAAGTAAAAGCAGGCGAAAAAGTTCCTTTAGACGGCGAATTATTAAGCCTTGAAAGCTGCTTCAACACGGCCGCGCTCACAGGCGAAAGTAAACCGAAAACCATCAGGCAGGGCGAACAGGTATTGGCAGGAATGCTCAATTTGGGAAAAGTAATAGAGGTCAGGATTACGCGGATGTATGCCGATAGCTCCCTGTCCCGAATACTGGATATGGTGCAGCATGCTACCGCCCGTAAAGCAAAAACAGAATTGCTTATCCGGAAATTTGCAAAGATTTATACACCCGTCGTTTTCTTTCTGGCGGTGGCGTTGGTGGTAATTCCCTGTTTATTTGTCCATGACTATCAATTTTCAGCGTGGCTTTACAGATCTTTGATTTTTCTGGTTATTTCCTGCCCCTGCGCATTGGTTGTTTCCATTCCTCTGGGCTATTTCGGCGGGATAGGAGCCGCTTCAAAAAACGGTATTCTGTTCAAAGGTTCAAGCTATTTAGATTTGATAACTAAAATCAATACAGTAGTTATGGACAAGACCGGAACATTGACCAAAGGCGTTTTTCGCGTGCAGCAAATCGTAACCGCCGGTATGAACGAACGCGAATTTACGCAAATCCTCGCCGTACTGGAAAGCCAGTCCACACACCCGGTAGCCAAAGCTATTGCAGCATACGGAAAGACAGAAACAAAAGCGTATCAGGCAAGCGATGTAGAGGAGATTTCGGGGCACGGATTGAAAGGGAATGTAGGCGGCTACGAAATTCTGGCAGGTAATACGCAATTGTTGAAGAAATTTGGCGTTTCATACGATACTGCCATCGACGATATCGTTGAAAGTATTGTTGTAGTAGCAATCAACAATCAATATGCAGGATACGTTTTGATAGCCGATGAAATCAAAGAAGATGCACGGCAAGCGATCACACAAATACATGCATGCGGAATTACCCAAACCGTTATGTTGAGCGGCGATAAAGATTCCATTACTCAAAAAGTAGCTCAAGCTGTTGGGGTAGACAGGGCCTTTGGCGATTTATTGCCCGAAGATAAGGTAAGGAAAGTAGAAGAAATAAAAAGCGATAAGACACGCGCCGTCGCTTTCGCAGGCGATGGTATAAATGATGCGCCGGTACTGGCGCTGAGCGATATAGGCATTGCAATGGGGGCAATGGGCAGCGCCGCCGCTATCGAAACGGCCGATGTCGTAATACAAACCGACCAACCCTCGAAAATAGCAACCGCCATAAAAATAGGATGGGCAACGAAACGCATCGTTATTCAGAATATCGCCTTATCATTCGGCGTAAAAGCGATCGTGCTGGTTTTGGGCGCGGGAGGATTAGCCACCATGTGGGAAGCCGTATTTGCCGATGTGGGCGTAGCTTTACTGGCCATCCTGAACGCAACGAGGATACAAAAGAAAAGATTCTAAAGATACTTCCCCAATACCTGTATCCCTCTTTCAAGATTTTCTTTAGAGAGCGACGCGTATCCTAAACGAATCCCTTGTACAGGCTTTCCTAAACTGAATCTGTCGG
Source organism: Tannerellaceae bacterium (assembly GCA_031288515.1). Lineage (GTDB taxonomy): Bacteria > Bacteroidota > Bacteroidia > Bacteroidales > Tannerellaceae > DFXE01. The sequence continues at coordinate 5,077 of JAITRG010000053.1, read as the reverse complement.
GTGTATAAAACGCTACCCGTTTCCGGCTGGCCAGCTCCTTCAACTTATATAGATCAACCGGTTCTACCGGCTGTATCCAGAATGCCAATCCGCCATCCGGCTTCTTATAGGCGACTTTATCTTTCAGGTAGTAGTCGAGCAGGGAAGCAAAGAAATCCCTCCTCTCGGCATAAAGGCTTACCATTCTTTTCTTGTGCCGGCTCACGTCGCCTCCATTTATCAGTTCCAGTATCGCCTGCTCCATGATACTGTCTCCCTGCGTATCAATAATTCTGCGTAAAGCGCCCGCCTGCTCAATAAAGCCGGCTGAGCTGTAGATGTAACCGATACGGATAGCCGGCGCTATCAGTTTGCTGAGTGTTCCGATATAAATATAGTTATGAACTCCTTCGTAAGCAGAGACCGGCATCACCGGGCGTTGTCCGAAATGGTATTCATTATCGTAATCGTCTTCTATAATGGTAAACCGATAGTTGTTAGATAATTCAATCAGTTTCAGCCGGCGGCTCAGGCTTAGTGTAACCGTTGTCGGGTACTGGTGGTGCGGCGAGATGTGTAGCGCTTTTACCGGGTACTTTGCCAACGCTTCCTCCACTTCGCTTATCCGGATACCTTCGTCGTCTACAGCAATAGGGATCAGGGTGGCTCCGGCATGAAGATAGGTTTCCCAAGCCGGTTTGAATCCCGGATTCTCAACCAGCGCCACATCTCCTTTCTTCAGCAAGCAGCAAGCTGTCAGATAAAAGGCCATCTGGCTTCCCCGGGTGATACAGATTTGTTGGGCCGATGTATTCATACTCCGGTTATAGTTCAGCATCTTTGAGATAGCTTCACGGAAACGGATATCTCCAAACTCGCTGGCCCGGTTCATCATCCAACCTGCTTTCCGGGCGAATATCCGGCGGTACGACCTTGCCAATTCATTAATAGGCGCGCAAGATGTATCAGGTAAGCCATCGTCGAAAAAGATAAAATCGTTCCTTTCCGCTTCCAATGTATGCAAGGGTACTTCCGGATGATTTCTCCATGACGGGATAACGGACGGCAATTTATCCGACACATAACTCCCTTTCCGCTCCGAGGCAGACAGCCAACCTTCCGATAAAAGAATATCGAACGCCTGCACTACCGTATTACGGTTTACCTTTAGTAATGAAGCTATTTGCCGTGTTCCGGGTAAAGCTTCTCCCCCCTTTAGCGTTCCGTTTTTAATATACGAGATAATCTCGTCGGCAATCTGGATATAAACAGGCTTGACGCTGTTTTTATCTATCTCTAACTGAATGAACCAGGGCCTTAACATAGCTGGACTATTTGTATTTATTAAAACTGGCACGCAAATATAGTCCAAACGTATCATACTTTTGCTCCCTGTTACTAACTAAATACATCAACGTAATGCAAACAGAAATAACAAAACAACAGTATGAGCTAAACAAGAACCTGGCTCAAATGCTAAAGGGCGGCGTAATAATGGACGTTTCGACCCCCGAACAGGCGCGTATAGCCGAAGATGCAGGCGCCGCCGCCGTTATGGCATTGGAAAGGATACCGGCGGATATCCGTGCAGCCGGAGGCGTATCCCGCATGAGTGACCCACAGATGATACGGGGTATACAGAAAGCAGTCAGTATACCGGTAATGGCAAAGGTGCGCATCGGCCATTTTGTAGAAGCACAGATATTGGAAGCGATCGAGATTGATTATATCGACGAAAGCGAAGTGCTTTCCCCTGCCGACGATAAATTCCATATAGACAAAAGCCAATTCAAAGTGCCTTTTGTTTGCGGAGCGAAGAATTTAGGCGAAGCCCTCCGCCGGATTGCCGAAGGCGCCTCGATGATCCGCACCAAAGGCGAACCGGGAACCGGCGACGTAATTCAGGCCGTTCGTCATATGCGCGCCATGACTTCCGAAATCCGCCGTATACAAAACTTGAAGGAAGACGAACTATACTATGCCGCCAAAGAACTTCAGGTTCCTTACGAACTGCTACGGAGCGTACACGAAAACGGTAAACTACCTGTTGTAAACTTCGCTGCCGGCGGAGTAGCCACGCCTGCCGACGCCGCCTTGATGATGCAGTTGGGGGCCGAAGGCGTATTTGTTGGTTCAGGTATTTTCAAATCGGGCAATCCGGCCAAAAGAGCGCAAGCAATCGTAAAAGCCGTTACCAACTTTAGCGATCCCGCCGTATTGGCCGAAATCTCTGCCGACCTTGGAGAAGCGATGGTTGGCATCAACGAAAGCGAGATACAGTTACTAATGGCCGAAAGAGGAATTTAAGATGAGAATCGGAGTCTTAGCCTTGCAAGGCGGATTTATCGAACATATCCAAATGCTTCGCTCGTTGCAAGTCAATTCCTTCGAAATACGAAAGAAGGAAGACTTGCGAACAGCGATGGACGGACTGATTTTGCCGGGTGGCGAGAGCACCGTCATCGGCAAACTGCTGAAAGACCTCAAGCTGTTCGACCCGCTGAAAGAACAAATCCAAAACGGTCTCCCCACTTTCGGAACTTGCGCCGGTATGATCCTGCTGGCACGGAAGATTACCGGCACGGACACAACGTATTTCGGAGCAATCGACATTGAAGTAAAAAGGAATGCCTACGGCCGCCAGTTAGGCAGCTTTTTCACCGAAGCCCCTTTCAAAGGAATCGGCTCCATCCCGATGACCTTCATACGCGCCCCCTATATTGAACGGGCCGCGCCGGAAGTAGAAATCCTGTCGGAAGTAGACAATCGCCTTGTAGCTGCCCGCCAAGGCAATATCCTGGTCACCTCCTATCACCCCGAACTAACGACAGACAACCGCATCCACCGCTATTTTATTGAGCAGGTGAAATAGGTCGCCCCCGCAATACGCGGTTATTTCTTAATGCTTTATCAACATAATCACCGGGTTGAAATCTTCATCCAATCCGGTGGCTATTTCTTTTAACCAGCCTTTTAATCTCCTTGTAACTACTCAGGTAGTATTCATACATTGGATGTCAGTAAGACATTTCAAAGCGGTAAAAACTTCCTGTCCGTTTTCCTGACTTCGTCACTTTTAGCATTTTACACCTGGCCGAATTCCTCTTTTGTATGATTATCAATCAGATACAAAATATTTCTGGGTGATTTGGGTGACGCGGGTGTCTTTTGCTATCTTTGAGCTATGTTTGTACGTAAGAAAAAGAATCGTTCGGGTAGTATCAGCGTTGTTGTCGTAGACAGGAGCAATGGAAAGTTTAAGGAAATTCAATGTTTTGGCAGCGCCAAATCCGAATCCGAAGTTGCCGCACCGTACCTTAAAGCCCGCCTGTGGATGGAGGAATATGGCGGGCAGCAATTATTAGACTTTACAGAGCCGGATTTGAAGATGCAGGAGGCAATAGAAACAGAGAGAATGTTTGGTAAGGTGGATTCCGTGCTGATTAATGGCGCTCAACTACTGCCGAACCGGATATATGACGGTATCGGATTCAACCGTATTGAGGATGATATTCTCCGTCATTTGGTAATAGCACGTATAAGTCAACTGGCAAGTAAACTTGCCACTGTGGCTTATCTAAAATCCTGTTACGATGAAGAAGACTTGGAGCTTAACCGGATATACAAGTATATGGACAGGTTGTATGCCACCAGGCGCGAGTTGATACAACAAATCAGTGTGGAACACACCCTGAAAATACCTGGAGGAAGAATTGGTGTTGTTTTTTATGATGTCACCACACTTTATTTTGAGACCGATCGGCAGGACATCTTACGTCAGCCCGGCTTTTCAAAGGATGGTAAGAATAAGGAATCTCAAATAGTACCTGGACTGCTGGTCAGCGCCGGCGGGTATCCCTTATCCTATTCCGTATTCTGTGGAAGCCAATACGAAGGACGTACCATGACTCCTGTTATTGACGATTTCATACAGCGTTTCTCTTTAACGGATTTTGTCATAGTGGCGGATTCCGGGCTGATGAATAAAAAGAATGTCGAACTGTTACGGAAAGCAGGCTGCAAATATATAACAGGTGCAAGAATCATATGTTATTGAGACCATTAACGATGAATTGAAAAACATCTGTCAGGTAGAGCATTCCCGGCACAGGGGAACAGCCAATTTTCTGATGAATCTGCTTGCCGGGATTGCGGCGTATTGCTTTTTTGACAAAAAGCCCGCTATTCAATTTGAGCATAAATCCTTTGATGGACAGTTAGCTCTGTTTTACTAACTTCCACACATTCTTATATTTATCTATAACACCCATATCAAATCAGGATTTGGATAGTAATCATATTGCATTTTTCGCGAATGACTGCTTATCTGACAATTACTTGCTTATCCAAAACTCAGGTTTCTATATCCCAATGTCCCGCCGGACAATAACGGTTCTCAAAGGGTTATACGGAATGTCAAAGTCAAAACAAAAGTTCCCGGTCAGTTCCGTAACATGGAGGGAAAGGGTGCTGAGTGCTTTGCCAAGATTCGCTCTGTTATTGATACTACTGTCAAAAACGGACAGAATGTTTTTGCCGCTTTGAAGTATCTCGCTGATATCGAATGCGTGAATAGTACTTGAGTAGTTACATTATTTTTAATAATCTCATGGTTTTTCCAAAGAAAAAATATATCTTTGCAGAACAAAATGAAAACTTGTCACAATAAGGATTATTCCGTTGTGAAAACATTTAAGGCGGGAAGTTATTCTCGCCTTCTTTTTTGTTCGCCCGGAACGGGCGACTGCTGTAGAGTGCAAGTCCCGAACGATCCCAGATAGTGGCTCACCTGCAAAATCCTGTGTTCAGGCATAGAGCTTTGATAACCGGAATAGAAAAAAGGTATATCAGGAAATCCCCTGAGTTCTGCCCTGAACGATTTAATTACCTGAGTTCGATATAACCAATCCGATAATTTTAACATAGAACCACAGATGGGAGAGATGCGAAAGTTTAGCCCGGATTTTTTACGCACTGAGTTTTATTTGTAAATCGAATGAGCAATGGGTTGTTTAATAAAATAATTCCAGTTGTCCGGTTGACTGGGAACGATCAAACTTTATAGCGGGTTTTTTCTCAAAGAAACTGTATGCCGCCA
>JAITRG010000296.1 GCA_031288515.1 Tannerellaceae bacterium | reverse complement strand
AAAAAGTTTATTACATGAATAAGAAGAAGTTATAGCTTAACTAAACGACATTGATACAAATACATAAGTTTGTTTGTTTATAGCAAACAAAATGGGAGTGTTTTGGAAATATAAAGCAGGTCTTTATCTTTGGTCGATTTAATCTGATTTTCAATATAATCGACTCCTAATATTTTAAGATTGGAGAATGATGAAGCGCGTATATACAATAGCGGCGTACGGATTCCCAGTACGGATCCCGGACGGTCGGCGGATACGAATTTCACAACCATACCCTCGTAACCTGAGTTCGGGATAAGAAAAGCAAAAAAGAGGGGTAAGCGTCAACTGTTTTTGTTATCTTTAGAAGTGTATATCAATTAAATAACAAAATAACATGAGCCTTCTTACCCCAGATAAAATTATCGAAATTAATTGATTAATCCTTATTGTACATACGTATCTATATAATAGCGAGTGTATGGCTGTGGACGATTATGCACCGGAGCATTATTCGTTCACAAGTCTGACACGCTGAAAGAGGCGCAGATTAAAGAGATTGTTATTACCGAAAACTTGAAGCAAACCCGTAACAGGGAGGGCAGGCTATACCCCAAAAGAAGCATGTATCGTCCGGTACAGGTATTGCCGGCCCCCCTTATCGTGTGGGAATCGTTTCCGAAAGGGTCGTCTTGCATATACAATTCAAATAAATTACTATATTTACGCCCGTCAATCATTTAAATAAACAGGTTATGAAAATGCAAATTACAAAAACAGCCGCTATTCTCGGCTTCTTATTCTTTACGATGGCGGCGTATGCCGGAACGACGGATGCAAACAGCGATAAACTGAAAGGCGCCTGGTCGTATTCGCTACCCGACGCCCCATACGGCTACCAGGACGGAACTATTGAGTTCAAAGAAACAGAGGGGAAACTGACGGGTATTGCCCGGGTCGGAGCTTCTTCTTATACGATTAAAGAAATTAAAAAAGAAGGCGATACGTATCATTGCAGCCTGTCGGTAGACGGCAACGATGTGAAAGTTTCCATCAAGCCGGATAAAGAAGAACTGACGGGGACAGTTATAACCGACGGCTGGGAAATGCCGGTCACTTTCAAAAGAATAAAGAAATAAGGGCGCTGTAGTACCGATATATGCTTATTGTTATCGGGATTATGTTCGCCGGAATTGCAGCGGGGTATCTGCTGCGTAAGGCGGAGTTTCTTCAGGGTATAGGAAAACCTGTTTCCTATACCATCATGTTGCTTCTTTTTTCCCTCGGCTTGTCGGCAGGAGGAAACCGTGAGATTATCGATAACCTTCCGGCATTAGGAGGGCAGGCTTTCCTGATTGCTTTTGCCGGTACGCTGGGGAGTATCCTGGCGGCCTGGGCAGTCTATCATTATTTTTTTAAAGAAAAAAGGTGAAGGATGAAAGGGAGTTTACTTATCGCAGGTTGCTTTGTGTCAGGCTGCCTTTCAGGCTGGGCGCTCGCTCAATGGGAAATCACGATTACTGCCGATTTCGCCACTTATGTATTATATCTCCTGATGTTTCAGGCAGGCATAAGCATTGGTTCGGATAAAAAAATAAAAGACGTCCTTAGCGGTATCCGTCCCAAACTGTTGCTGGTTCCCTTAGCTACGATCACCGGAACACTCGGCTTCTCTGCGCTGGTTAGCCTGTTCATCACCCGATGGAGTCTGTTTGATTGTCTGGCTGTAGGAAGCGGTTTTGCCTATTATTCCCTCTCTTCCATTCTCATCACCGAATTGCGGGAAGCCTCCTACGGCATACAAGCCGCTACGGAATTAGGCACAATCGCCCTGATAGCAAATATTATGCGTGAACTTATGGCCTTACTCGGAGCGCCGTTATTTGTAAAATACTTCGGGAGGTTAGCGCCTGTCTGCGCAGGAGGCGCTACCACGATGGATACTACCCTGCCCGTTATCACCCGTTATTCGGGAAAGGAGTTCGTATTCGCAGCTATTTTCCATGGTATCCTCGTAGACCTGTCCGTCCCTTTCTTTGTGTCTTTTTTCTGCTCGTTTTAATAACTGACAAACAAACTGTTTACAATATAAAAATCAAAGGTAAGCGGAGCATGTATATTGATTATCCGGGAAATTGTTATTCGGGTGAAATTAAAGAAAGAGAAATAGAAAAACCTCTGTATTTAGCATAATCTCCCGATTAAGTTTAACCGGGAGATTATGCTAAATACAGATTTTTGCAGGCGAGCTGAAAAACCAATCAAATGAGTCGTCGCCGACTGTTTTGCGGGAGGGTTTCGGAAAAACAATACGGAGCCTTGAGGAAAGGATTATAGCGTTTTTACAAAGGCATTACGACGTCTTTACAAAAGCAGTATAATGGCTTGGCGAAGACGTCGTAATGAAAAACCGGAAGGCTCGGAAGCGCCTGGAAAAGCGGCTTTTAAAGGCTCGAACTGGCGCTAAAGCAACTGTTTTTATCCATTATTTTACTGAGCAAACAGATAGCAAACAGTTGTTTTTACTTTATTTTGTATACGTGTGGGATTAGCTGGCGCGCATATAGTTTATACTATCTCTCTTTTTGCATCATTTTATCAAAAGGCAAATACAAAATGCAGCGCGTTTTCGGGGAGTATCCCGGATGGAGTTACAAACAGACGAAACAGGGGAGGGGGTAAAATGACAGAATGACAAAACAGCAAAATGACAGATTCTTGCTTTCTTTAATTTGTGAAAGTAGAATTATGGAAGAATTAAAATCGTAATTTTGTCCCCGAATTAATTGTATGGGACATGCGAATTGAAGAGAACTACTCGCTTTTAGCGTATAACACATTTCATTTACCGGTAAAAGCCCGATGGTTTATGGAGTATGAGAATGAAGAGGAACTGGGGCGTATCGTAAGGGATGAGTATTTCCAGGAGTGTATTTCGTTGCATATAGGATGCGGGAGCAATCTGTTATTTATTAACGACTACCGTGGCATTATCCTTCACTCTCAAATAAAGGGGATTCAACTCATGGAAGAAAATGAAGACACGGCGTTATTACGGATTGGCGCGGCCGAAATATGGGATGACGTGGTAGCCTGTGCCGTTTCAAAAGGTTGGGGGGGGATTGAAAACCTCTCTAATATACCGGGAGAGGCGGGAGCGGCGGCCATACAAAACATCGGAGCGTATGGCGTGGAAATTAAAGATGTAATTGAAAGCGTTGAGGCCTACAACCAGTTTTCTTTTGAGAAAAGAATCTTTACAAAGGAGGAATGTCAATATGGATACCGTTACAGCTTTTTTAAAAATGAGCATAACGAGCCGCATATCGTAACCCATATCCTTATCCGGCTAAACAAAAAACCGGTTTATGCGCTTCAATATGGCGAGCTGAAAGAAACATTGGCCGGCTATCCGGCTATCACATTATCCCATATCCGGGAGGCTGTTATTGCTATCCGGAAAGAAAAACTTCCTGACCCCGGGATAATCGGTAATGCCGGCAGTTTCTTTACAAATCCGTTTATTACGGAACAGCATTTTAACAAACTAAAAGCGCAATATCCCGACATGCCATACTATCCGGCTTCAAACAACCAAATAAAAATCCCTGCGGCATGGCTGATTGAACAATGCGGATTCAAAGGGAAAAATCATGGACAGGTGGGCGTTTACGGCAAACATGCGCTGGCGCTTACTAATTTAGGCAATGCTAACGGACATGAGATAGCGCTGGTAGCCGAAAGCATCCGGTCTGCCATAAAAGAACGTTTTGATGTTGAACTGACGCCCGAAGTTAAATACATAGATTGATGAAAATTACTTTTTTAGGAACAGGAACATCGACCGGAGTCCCCGAAATCGGTTGCACATGCGAAGTTTGTACCGGCAAAGACCCGCGAAACCGCCGTTTGCGTACATCCGTATTGATAGAAACAGAAGGCAAATGTATTTTACTCGATTGCGGACCGGATTTCCGATGGCAAATGATACGTAACAAAACCTGCCGCCTCGACGCCGTTTTAATTTCCCATGAACATTACGACCATGTGGGCGGTTTAGACGACCTGCGCCCGTTTTGCATAGGAAAAGGCGTTGATATCTATGCCGAAGCGTATGTTGCCAATGCGATTAAAACACGTATACCGTATGCTTTCCGGGCGCATAAATATCCGGGCATTCCGAATCTGGAACTCCATTCTATACAAAACGAGCCTTTTGTTGCCGCCGGTATTTCGGTTATTCCCATCCGGGTTATGCATGCCTGTTTGCCTATCTTTGGCTACCGCATCGGCAATATGGCCTATTTAACAGACCTGAAAACGCTGCCCGAAGAAGAATTTTCCAAATTGTACGGATTGGATGTGTTGATTATCGACGCCCTGAGAAAGAAAGGGCATCCTTCCCATGAAAGTATAGGTGAAGCATTAGAAAATATAAAACGGATACGGCCCAAAGCCTCTTACCTGATACATATGAGCCACAGGATAGGTTTACATGCCGAAGTGGAAAAAGAATTACCTCCCAACGTTTATTTGTCGTACGATGGTTTAACCATTCATCTGTAATATTATTTACGAACAGGCATACAACCGGTGTAATAGACCCGCTCTTCTTCCCTGTCAATCCGGAAAGAAAGTCTGACTGAAGAGTACAAACCCCTTATCCGGGCAGAGATCGTATCGCCCATTGATTTGTACATGGCAAGCGACTTATTTTGTTCATTAGGCAGAGAACCGTAACAGCACAAATTCTCTTCGCTCAAAAACAAGTCTGCCGCCAACCACTTATCGGTTATCCGCCATGCAGTCGCGCCCCTTTCCAATACATACAGGTTCAACTCTTTTGCCGGGAATATTATGTTTAAGGGAGCATTTGTATCAAAAGAAGAACGTAATCGTTTCATTTCTTCGGGAAAAGAGGCCTCCGGATTTAACTGTTGCCCGGCTGCTTTTTCCAACAACTTTTTACTGTAGCTTCCTACCCAAACGCCATTATATATAAAATAGCCGAAAAACCGGCCATTCACATCGGCGTAATAATAAAACGCCATCCCGCTTACGTTCATTTTTACCGGTTTATACGATTTAAAATGACCTTTCAGCATTTTTTCAATGACATTCTTCATTTTATCCCCACCCTGAACATAACAAATAACGCCTTGTGAATGAAAAGACAGCAGCAATGATTGCAGGTGTTGGTTTTCCCGGACAAAAGAAAGG
>JAITRG010000045.1 GCA_031288515.1 Tannerellaceae bacterium | reverse complement strand
GACTTGGGAACGGACCATATTTACCGTTTCGAGACAGCGCCGTCGGATTCGTTATTCCTGAATCGGGATTCGTTGAAATCGTTTAAGGTAGCCGATGGCTCCGGCCCCCGCCATTTTGTATTTCATCCCACGAATAAATATATGTATGTGGTTACCGAACTGGCCGGAACAGTTATCGGATTCAATTATAATGATGGCGAACTGACAGAATTTCAAACCATTGAAGCAGATACTTTACATGCCCGGGGAAGCGCCGACATCGGTATTACTCCGAATGGTAAATTCCTGTATGCATCCAACCGGCTGCAAGGGGACGGTATTGCTATCTTCTCTGTTAATGAAGAGAATGGCATGCTGACGAAAACCGGCTACCAGCCGACAGGTACTCACCCCCGCAACTTTGTTATCACGCCGAATGGCAAATACCTTTTATCAGCCAGCCGCGACGACAGTATTATCGAAGTATTTGAAATTGACGAAAATACCGGATTACTAAAGAACATTGATAAGAATATAGAAGTAGATACCCCTGTTTGCCTTAAATTCATAAACTGATACATTCATGAAAAATCTTTGTTTATTCATTGTTACGATACTTCTTTTTGCTACCTCATGCGTAACGAAACAGAAATATTTGTTGGCTGAAAACGGTCGGTTGGAAGCGCTCGAACGGGAAGAAAGCCTTAAGAAACAGTTGGTAACCTGCTTGGACGATAGTGAAAAGCTAACCAACCGCCTGGATGCTTTGTTAAGAGATACCACCTCATTAGGCAAATCCTTACGCAATTACCAGGCGTTATTGTCATCCAATATGGGCGAACAGGATAAACTAAATGCCCTGCTAAACCAAAAAATGGAGGAACTAAACAAACGGGAACAAACCATCAACGAATTGCAGGAAATAATAAACGCCCAAAACAAAAAAGTACAAGACCTGCTTACCAGTGTAAAAGACGCCTTGCTGGGTTTTGGGAGCGACGAACTGACCGTTGAGGAAAAAAACGGCAAAGTATACGTAGCCATGTCCGACAAATTACTGTTCGAATCGGGAAGCGCCAAAGTAGATAAACGGGGAAAAGAAGCGCTTGCCCTCCTGGCCGGCGTATTGAATAAGCAAACAGATATCGACGTTTTTATTGAAGGGCACACGGATACCAAACCCATCAATACCGTACAGTTTAAAGACAACTGGGATTTAAGCGTTATTCGGGCTACCTCCGTAGTCAGGATACTGACGAAAGAGTATGGCGTAAATCCGCTACAAATCCAGCCTTGCGGACGGGGTGAATTTATGCCCGTTGCAACGAACGAAACAACCGAAGGCCGTAGCCGCAACAGGCGTACGGAAATCATCATGGCTCCCAAGCTGGATAAGTTACTGGAAATACTCCAATAAACCGTTACGCATGCCGGTATGCTTTATACATTCCGGCATGCGGTTTGAACAGCGCCTGAACGTCTTTCTCCTTTTTTTGAAAGAAAAAGTGTTCGGTATCTGTCTTTTTATTTTTCCACGTACCTATTATCTCGCCGTTAAGCGTCAGGATGGGCGAGAATATCCCTGTCTTGGTAATTACAGTCCGGGTATATTCTTCTTTAAGAATGTCCAAACGGTCCCGGTAGCCGATCAGGTATTCGTCGAATGCCGGTAATAATAAGGCTGACGGGGTAGTATCTTCCGGAGGAAGTTGTATATCATTCCTGAACCAATAGGTTTCGGCGCCAATCGTTTCACTGATAAGATCATGCTTTATCGATTCGATCCCTTTCCGGGCGTCGGACATAAGAAGCCCCGACCACCAAACAAAATCTTTTACAGTGGCCGGCCCGTGACTGCTGAAATATTTACGGGCAAGCCTTTCGAGCGCTTCCTCTTTTGTGAGAGAATACGTTTTCGGCGCTTTCTCCTGCAACAAACAATAAGTTTGCTTGCTCCCTCTTACCTTTCCATTACAGACGACGCCCTCCAATTCGGCCCATGACATGATATGGTTGAGCCGGCGGTTGTTTGTATCCCAGCCTTCTGTTTTCAGGCGTTCCCCTATTTCCTGCCGGGTAAGATGGCTTTCTTTTGTCAGGATTTTTTCAACAAGGGGGAGCATCTTATTCAGTAAAGCTTCATCGTCGCCGATTGATTTGTTATAATTTAAAAGAATCGTTTTGATTCTTGGCGCAGTTAGTTCCAATATCCAGTGAATATCGTCTGACGAAACAAAATGCCAAGTAGGGCGAAGAATATGGGTACGTATAATATCTCCCTCATTAACAGCCTGCTCTATCATACCATCGGTAGAACCCGGCAAACGCAAACCGACTGCCCATTTAGCCATTGGATACGTCTGGGCCTGCATAGCTCCCATCCACGAAACGACGTCTTTAGGCGTTTTCAATTTATGCGTTGTCAGTAAGTGGTTATGCAGGCGTATCGTACGTATGTCATTCGTATTCATCAATCAAGTTTTTCAGTTTAAAGTAAGAGAATACAGCGGGCTTGCCGGGGTCTCCGATATGTATTAATCCCGGGCGGGCAATCCTGTCCCAGCGCACTAACCGGGAGCAATCGATGGAAGCGCTTCCCAACTGTTCCCAAGTATTTCCGTCTTTGCTCCAATAACAGGCGGCGTAGCAACCTTTTCTTATTTCTATTTTTAGAAAAACGGCCTCTTCTGTTACCGGCTGTTCTCCCAGAATCATTTCCCGGTTACCGGAAACCATTTTCAATTGTACTTTATCATCGGCAAAAAACCATGCCAGCATGTTTTTATCATCGCCATAGATGGTTAAGCCTTTTGAGCTGTTATTCCTGCCGGCTATTTGTGTTTCGAATGAATAATGTGGAGCGACGGGGCGCAGGCATAAGACTGTACCCTGCTGATTCCCTTCCTTCGGTTTTCCGCTTAATACGAGTTGGCTATTTGTAATCCGGGCGTCTATATCGGCATAAACATAGTTCCAAGCCCATTCTTTTTTCAGTGTGGCTTCGTTAAAATCATCTTCAAAATCAGAAATTTTCTCCTGAACCACCCGGTTGAAAGGCAGCGGTTGCTTTATCGAAGCTGATGAACTGTCAGCAAAATGAACCCAGTTGTCTTCCCCTATCGTCATCTCTTGCAAAATAGCCTGCCGTCCCATATAAAAACCATCGCCGGGCAGATACGCATGGCACAGATAATACATCCGGCCGTCGGGAGTAGTTGCCGCCGTACCATGCCCGCACGAAATAAAATCGCTGCCGCCATGAAGAACCGGGTTTCCTTCATACGTTTCATAAGGCCCTTTAAAGCTTTTGGAGCGAGCCGCATACACATCATAATTACTATTTGGGCCACAACAGCCATGAGCCGAGTAAAGGATATAATAATAATCCCCTTTCCTGAAATGATACTGGCCTTCCATACCTGTGTTTTCATCGTCTGTCAGTAAAGAAAACGGTTCGTCTTCCAAACGAAGTCCATCATCAGACAGTTTGCTTCCCATCAATTCTATCGGGCGTTCGTCCAATCCATAGGCCTTCCAAGTGATATATAACTGTCCGTTGTCGTCGAAAACAAAAGCGTCGATCGCTTCTGTTCCAAACGTTAGCAACAATCCGTGATCGGTAAACTTCTCTGTCGCCAAGTCTGAAGTAGTAGCCACTCCTATATATGATACGCCATCCGTTTCCCGGCGAGCCGTATAATAACAATATACCTTATTATTATGGTAGAAAAGTTCCGGCGCCCAGAAAGAAGAAACCGTCCATTCCGGCTTATCTTCAAAGATATGCCCTATCTGCACCCAATTCACCAAATCGATAGACGAATACAATGGATAAAAAGGCGCCCATTCCGACGACGTACCCGCAGCATAATAAGTTTCGCCCATCCGCAACAGGGTAGGATCGGCCAGGTCGCCCGGTATTACCGGATTAACAAAATAACGAATCTCTTGTTTTTGTGTAGAAGTGCATGCATAACACAGGATGCAAATAAAGGCTACAAATAATCTTTTCATATTGTCCATTGTTTATAAGGGTTGTGTATGTTGTTTTAATCCCAAAGCCGTAATTGTCTGTTTTTGTAATTCTTATCCTTTTTATCAGCAGGCTTTTTAGCGTCTCCAAAGACAGTCTTGCCTCCATATAAATAAGAAGTATCCCTTTCGTGTTGTACCCAATCGTCAAAATAATTGTTCGGAGAATAATTCCTTTCCAATTCCTGCGCCATCCGGGAAAGATTCTTCAGTACATCCGACTTATCCTTATCCCCTAACTTAGCGCGTTCGATCGTTTTATCAAGTATTTCGATTGTTTTGTCGTACGTGCTTGTAGGGACGGGAAACGGATGCCCGTCTTTCCCTCCATGCGCAAACGAAAAACGCGCCGGGTCTGAGAAACGCGAAGGAGTCCCATGGATCATTTCGCTTACTAAGGTCAGCGATTGGATAGTCTTTGCCCCCACATCTTTCAGCAGCAGTAATGACTCAATGTCCGCCACATTTGTTTCGTGCGCCAATAATAACGCCGCTCCCAAACGTTTTAGATTGACGTCTTCCGTCCTAACTTCATGATGATTGGGTAAGATGATGGAAATCTCGCGCATTACTTTGTCCGGCGATTCTTTTGTCAATTCCAGGATACCTTGTTGAGCAGGTACGGCCTGTTTATCGGTAAGATTAAGAATCAAGCCTTGGTTTTGCCCGCAAACAGATGTATGAGGCTCTTCCATGAACGATTGAATAAAAGAAGAAAGCCAGTGATAACGCCTCGCCATTTTGCTATCGGGATTCATCCCTTGCTGAATAACCGCCCATTCGCCTTCCTGTGTAAGAACAAACGAATGAAGGTACAACTGAAAACCATCCTGCACGGCATTATTATCTATCTTGGCAGCCAGCTTGCTATACCTTACTAATTCATCACCGTTTAATCCTGTTTTATTGGCTATTTCAAGTAATTCCGACGGCGTCTGACGGGAAGATTTCCCACGTCCCCCGCAAATATAAACGCCCAGTTCGGCAGAACGCTTGTTTATTGATTTCTTTAACGCATTCATCACCGAAGTAGTAATACCCGACGAATGCCAATCCATCCCCAAAACACATCCCAATGACTGAAACCAAAAAGGATCGCTCAAGCGCTGCAACAAAGCCTGCCTCCCATACTCCATAACAACAGCCTCAACAATAGCCCCTCCCAACAGGCTCATACGCTGAGCCAACCAGGGCGGAACCGTCCCATAATGTAATGGCAAATCTGCTGTCCCTCGTTTCATTTGTGCGAAGAGTTAGTATAAAACAGTTATGCAAATTCTATTATCAATTTAGAGTCAATATTCAGCTTTTGATAAAGTTTTCGGGCCGAACTCATAGACAATCTTCTTTTCCCGTTCATAAACAGACTGAAAAACGTCCACGTACGGTAATATGATCGAACTGCATTTTTGTATCTTCGTATGCGGCGCACAAATTAGCAACTCTCCCGATTTCACGGGTATATTCTTCATTATCGGCTTCTTCTTCATCCATGAATCCGCCTGCTGTTGCAATATCAATCAAAGCATCGCAATAGACCGAAACTTCATCGAACAGCTCGCGAGCGTCTATTTCTGTGATATTTTCATTTTTTTTATCCATAATTACTTGCTTTAAATCGTTTTTAAATCTGTTTTGTCGTACTCGTATGAGTACCTGAAAATCGAATCCGTTTCCTCAACGATGCTAATCCATCGTTGCAAGGCATTTTGGACGTCTGCATGATTTTTTATATAATCGTCTATTATGTCTTTGCCTCTATTATTCACTGTATTGATTGTATAATACAAAGGTAGCGGCCAATTTTCAACTCGCAAATTTTATTTACGAAAAAATATAAATCATAGCAAGTAGCCAGGCGATTGCCCGGCTATCTCATGAAATATTCAGAAAAGTATAAATAAATAGCACAAAAGTGTTGTATATATGAAAATAATCGCTACCTTTGCATCCGCAATCAAGAGAGATTGACTATATCGCGGAGTGGAGCAGTGGTAGCTCGTTGGGCTCATAACCCAAAGGTCACAAGTTCGAGTCTTGTCTCCGCAACTATCTGGGGAAGTCTTCAAATCAATAGGGATTTGAAGACTTTTTTGTTTTTAGCCGCTATTATGCCACGCGGAGTACGCGGACTTATTTTTTTAAATAAAAATCTGTGCGGCCGGGGAAAAAATGTTTACTTTGCAGGCTGTATGATGGGTTAGATGCTCATCATATGATAATAGCTTATTTAATACCTTGAAAAGACAATGGCATTTATTATTGTTATCATTAGTATCGCTATACTGATAGCGCTCATCTCTTATTTTAAAGTAGATGCGTTTATCGCTTTCCTGTTAGTCTCCATTGGTGCGGGTATTGCCTTAGGTATTCCGTTGGAGCGGTTGCCGGAAGCTGTCAATCAGGGCGTCGGGAGTATTATGGGCAGCCTTACCCTGATAATTGTATTAGGTGCCATGCTGGGTAAATTGGTTGCCGAGAGTGGTGCGGCTAAGGAAATCGCCGGTGTAATGGGCGATTTATTCGGCGTCAAATATATTCAATGGGGGTTGATGATAACCGGTTTTATTGTTGGTATTCCCTTGTTTTATAATATAGGTTTTGTTTTGCTTGTCCCGTTGATATTTTCTGTTGCTAATCAATATAAACTTCCGGTTGTATATATCGGTTTGCCTATGTTGGCGGCTTTATCGGTTACGCATGGCTTTTTGCCGCCTCATCCTTCCCCTGTTGCTTTGGTAGCTCTTTTTAATGCCGATTTAGGAATGACCTTGCTGTTAGGCATGGGTCTGGCCGTTCCCTCCATTATTATAGCCGGGCCTGTTTTTTCTAAGACATTAAAAAATATAAAATCAGGGCCTGTTACCTTGTTCGAACAAAAAGAAGATAACGCCCCATATGGTACGCCCGGCAAGGCCAATAGTTTGATAAGCGCTATATTGCCTGTTTTCTTATTGATAATCGGCTCCATTATTCCCTATATTTTTACAGGTTTGGGCGAGAAGGCTTCTTCCGTAGTGGCCTTAATTAGCGCTCCTTCCGTTGTGATGTTGATATCGCTGATGGTTGCCACCTGTACGTTAGGGCTTAAACAAGGACGGAGCATGAAGCAAATCATGGACATTTATGTTAATTCTACGAAAGATATTGCTATGATTCTGTTGATTATAGCCGGTTCGGGTATTTTCAAGCAAGTGATGGAAGAGAGCGGGGTTAGCGCGCAATTGGCCGATGTGTTTAAACAATTGCCAGTTCACCCGCTTCTTTTGGGCTGGCTGCTTACGGCTATTATCCGTGTAAGTATCGGTTCCGCCACGGTGGCTGCGCTTACGGCTGCCGGCGTTATTATGCCTTTGGTTGAACAGGCCGGCGTGAATCCCAGCCTGATGGTTTTGTCGTTGGGAGCGGGGAGCCTTTTTTTTTCGCATGTAAACGATGCGGGCTTCTGGTTGTTTAAAGAATATTTTAACCTGAGCCTGAAAGATACATTCCGGACATGGTCGGTTATGGAAACGATTGTTTCCGTCACCGGATTAATAGGCGTATTGATATTAAGCCGTTTCATATAAACAAACTAAAATAAATGAATTATGAGTACGTACAATGCAGATGAACAGTTCGCGAAATTAGGATTAAATTTACCTCCCGCACCGGAACCCAAAGGCGTTTACAAGCCTTGCCTGATTGACGGCAAGTATTTATACCTGTCCGGGCATGGGCCGACGCTGGACGATCGGTCGTTAATTATCGGCCGTATCGGGAAAGAAATGGATCAGGAAGAAGGTAAATTGGCGGCTCGCCAGGTAGGTTTAACAATGCTGTCTACCATCAAAACGAATCTGGGCAGCCTGAACAGGGTGAAGCGGGTAATCAAAGTATTCGGTATGGTGAATTGCACGCCCGAATTTGAACGCCATCCTTATATAATAAATGGTTGTAGCGAATTGTTTGCCCAGGTATGGGGAACAGACAATGGCGTGGCGACACGAAGCGCCGTAGGTTTCGGTTCGCTTCCCGATAATATCCCCGTAGAAATAGAAGCTCTCTTTGAACTGAATGACTGAATGGTATAATATACGGAATATAGAGCAGACAGACTCTCCGGCGCTTGTGGTATATCCCGAAAGGGTTCGGGATAACATCCGGAAGGCGATTGCTGTATCCGGTAGCGTAAATAAGCTTCGCCCGCATGTGAAAACAAATAAGATAGGCGAAGTGTGCGAGATGATGATTCAGGAAGGTATCACCCGTTTTAAATGCGCTACCATAGCCGAGGCGGAAATGCTGGCAATTGCCGAAGCGCCGGATGTATTGCTAGCCTGTCAACCGGCAAACCCGAAGATCGCCCGCTTGCTAAAGCTCGTAAAGACGTACCGGAAAACACTTTTTTCGTGTCTGACAGATAATGAGGATCATGCTGAAGTGATTAATAAACAATGCAGGAACGAAGCTATCGCGCTAAACGTCTTTATCGACTTGAATGTGGGTATGAACCGTACCGGAGTTCATCCGGAGAAAGCATATAGCCTGGCGCGGAAGATACAATCATTAACGTATCTTCATCTGACAGGGATTCATGGATACGACGGGCATATTCATGATAAAGATATGATTCAAAGACAAGACGCCGCCGATATGTCTTTCGAGCTGGCGAATGATCTGTTTGAGAAGATACAACCCTTATTCCCCTACCCGTTACGGATAGTGATGGGGGGTACGCCTGTCTTTCCGGTACACGTATGCCGGCAATATACGGAATGTAGCCCCGGGACATTTGTCTTTTGGGACTGGGGATACGGCCATGCGTTTCCTGATATGCCCTACCAATACGCAGCGTTGGTGATCAGCCGGGTAATCTCCGTCGTTGATAAGCGCCATCTATGTATCGATTTGGGGTATAAAGCCGTAGCGGCTGAAAGCCCTTTGCCTCGCGTTCATTTCCTGAATGTGCCGGAAGCTGTTCCTGTGGCGCAAAGCGAGGAACATTTGGTAGTGAAAGTGCCCGATAGCAGCCATTACAAATTAGGAGATGTATTTTATGGCGTTCCGGTACATATTTGTCCCACGGTAGCTCTTTATGAGAAAGCGTATATCATTCAAAACGGCGAAGTGGCGACAACTTGGGAGGTTATCGCCCGGAACCGTTCTATTCATATTTAAACCCATATACAAATGGCTAAACATTTAATAGCAGATATACATCTCGACCTTAGCATGAATGCGCTGGAATGGAATCGGGATTTACGGGAGCCTGTAACCGAAATAAACAGGCGCGAAGCCGGTATGACCGATAAGCCGGACAGAGGAAATGCAACCATTTCGTTCGAAGAGTTGCGAAAAGGAAACATCGGTCTGGTAGTGGCTACACAGATAGGCCGCTATGTAGCCCCGGATAATCCCTTGCCCGGATGGCATTCGCCGCAACAAGCCTGGGCGCAGACACAGGGACAGTTGGCTTGGTATAAGGCAATGGAAGAAGAGGGCCATATGGCCATGATCCGTACAAAAGAAGAATTAACGAATCACATAGCTTTATGGAATAACGGGGAGCCTGCCGAAAAGAAGCCCATCGGCTATCTGTTAAGTATCGAAGGGGCCGACTCTTTTGTAACGGTCGATCATGTAGAACGGGCGTATCAGTACGGCCTCAGAGCCATAGGCCCGGCGCATTACGGCCCCGGACAATATGCCAATGGAACAGATTCGAGCGGCAGGCTGAGCGAATTGGGACAAGCGTTGCTAAAGAAGATGGACGAACTCCACATGATCCTGGACGTAACCCATCTGAACGACGACGCCTTTTGGCATGCCTTGGAGCTATATAAAGGTCCGGTATGGGCAAGCCATAACAATTGCCGCGTGTTCGTAAATCACAACCGCCAGTTCAGCGACGATATGATAAAAGCCCTGCTTGAACGAAACGCCGTGACAGGAATAGTGCTGGACGCCTGGATGATGGTGCCAGGTTGGGTTCGTGGCGTATCTACTCCCCAAAACATGAACTGCAACCTGGAAATCATGGTAAATAACATCGACCATATCTGCCAGTTAGCCGGGAATACCCAATACGCCGCTATCGGTAGCGATTTAGACGGCGCTTTCGGTACGGAACAATGCCCCTACGACCTTACGACCATCGCCGACATACAGAAAGTGGATGCCCTGCTAAAGAAAAGAGGCTATACCGACGAGGACGTAGAGCGCATATTCAGCGGGAATGTAATCAACTTTATGCGCTCTGCCTTATCCTAAAGGCGAGACAGGAATATACGCCTCGGTAAGTAGTTCGTCTTCAAACAGGCCGGGGGAGGGCGATTTGCTCCGGCGGGTCAGTATTTTTTGTATCTGGTTCAACTGCTCCGGCTTGACTTCATTCATCTCCAAAAAGCCGATATTGAGCATGGTGCGGTGGCAAATCCTGTCTTCCGCATTCCGGTAACTTTCTACCAGCCGGTAATAACCGTCGATAAAGCCCTTCGCCGGATTATGTCTCATGGATACTTTAAAATACATGGCGCAAAGTAAATACTTAATTCCCTGTTTTTCAATACCCCACTGTGTACAAAATCATCCGGGAGCCTAAGGATACTTCTCTGTCAATAAGATACAAAATCTATACAACAAACTATTCCTAAAATTCCTTTGATACTGCGCTCGGGTATCCTGAAAGCGCGGGAAACCTCCGAACGTGTGGCCATACCATTTACCGACAATTGGCAGACGACATGTTTAAAACGCTGGCGGTCGTCTTCCCTGTGACGGTAAAAAGGAAAACCGGGTTTAGTATACTGATTGCTTTTTATATTCTCTAATCAATAACCGGTATTCGCTGTCCGGCTGTTTGCATACATCGGAAAACATCTTCTTTGCTTCCGTTAAAAGGGCCGGAACGTTCTATTTTCAATGTAGCCATGGCTGCGGCAAACCGTCCTGATTCTTCTATGCTATCCTCTTTGGCTCTTCTGTATAGATAACCTGTGACATATGTATCGCCGCAACCGGTAGCGTCAATGACTTCTTTCGGTTTATAGGCCGGTATTTTATAATAGGTTTTTCCATCGTAAATAACGGAACCTAAACTGCCTAATGTAATCAACGCCTCTTTTACTCCCCAGTCACATAACTGTTTTGCAGCGCTTTTCACATCCGAAAAACCGGTTAGTACTTCCATTTCATGTTCGTTCGCTTTCAGTACGTGGATATATTTTAATGCCTCCAGCTTATCTTTCCAGTCAACAGCATATACCTCCTCATCACGCACTTCACGCAAATATCCCTGCACATCAATTGCTATCAGGCTTTTTTCTGACAAATATTTTAAAACGTCCAATGAAAAGTCGTCGGCAAGTAAAGAGCCCATCAAGATATAAGAGGCTTTTATATCTTTCAGGTAATCCATCGTAAAAGGGTCTGCTTTAGCAGAAACACGTTGCGTACGATTATTCTGATTTTCACCGTAAATATTTTCAAAACATACCGAGCGCCTGCTTGGCATCACGGATACATCTATCCCTGTCGAACGCAATTTATCCACTTCGTGCATCTCCGATTCGCCAACGGCTGTCAATAATGAAAAATTAATATCGTCAAAATTGCTGATCGCCTTGGAAAAATAAAATGCCGTACCTCCCGGCATATGCACCGTTTGCCTGGGAGTTACTATTTTATCTAATGTAATATGGCCTATACAGTAAAGTTTGTGCGCTTTCATGGTATAATCTTTTTGAAAATGAACAAAAATAGTAAAAATAAAAACATTTTTACTTGGAAATCCAATTATTATGTCTTTCTTTGCAGTGTTATTCAAACAATTGATATTCTATTTGCTCTTTCTCTCTTGTATCATCTTATATTATGTTCATGAAGAAATAGACCAACCCGAATTTTCTACTTGTTTAATAGACTAATTTAATTTATTTACTTATTTATTTTTTTTATGAACATTTACATTGGTAACCTGAACTATCGGGTTAGAGAATCAGAATTACAACAGATTCTGGAAGAGTACGGAACAGTAGACTCCGTGAAATTAATTATCGATCGCGACACAAACAGGTCAAAAGGTTTTGCATTTGCCGAACTTCCTAATGAAGCCGAAGCAAGAACAGCAATTGACGAATTAAACGGCGCCGAATACGAAGGCCGTCAGATGGTTGTTAAAGAAGCTATTCCAAAGCGTTAAGTTAAGAACCTTTTTAACCCACGTTATGATAGAGGCGTCTCAGGAAAGGGATTGCCTCTTTTTTTGTTTATGAACAGATCCATTTTTCTTACATTTGCGGAAAATAAAAAACTCATGGCAATAAAAAAACATACCTTACTTTGCAGGATATGCCTTGCCTTCTGTCTTTTCTCATTCGTCTCCGGTCCGTTACAGGCACAAATCAATGATAAGGTTTTCATGGCCGGTTACAATGTAAACCCGGAACAAACA
>JAITRG010000291.1 GCA_031288515.1 Tannerellaceae bacterium | reverse complement strand
TGACTATCGTCATTTCTTCTGTAAATAATGGTAATATCGCCTGTGGCATAAATCCGTCTTTTTATTGTTTCTTCCCTGTTTTTAATCTTTTTTTCGCGCGCAAAATTAATCATTTTTTTCTCTTGATCTATGCCGTTGCGCCTAATAATAGCGCCATTGCTATTTCCTTATAACATCCTGTTCTTATCCTGTCTTTCAATAAGATAGCTATGAAGGGTCAGGAACTCTGAAATTACTTATCTTGATAATCAAGAGCCTGTTATAAGTGAAATCTCTAAAAAACAATCGCTAATCTTCAAGGCTTTTGATATAAAATTTCCATAGTTATTAACTCTGAACTCCATTTCAGGTTGTAGGGGGAAGGCTATTCCACTGGCGGGAATTGCTTATTTACAAACCGAGATTGGTCATTTTATCCGTTACCAGGAAGGGGTAGGGAGGGTAGTCGTAGAGGCTGAAGCAGGGTTCTGTCACGCCTTCCGTGTAGTTCCAGATAGTGGCGTATTCGGCCAGGTCTTCGCCCAATTCTTTCAACTGGCGCAGGTAGGCGGCGACAGACTTGTTTTCTACGATATATACTTCCCCCATTTTATTAATCACCGGGCTGTGGAGGCGGCTGGTATCATGGTCGAAACGGAGGATGCGCTTCCCTTCGGCCGTGATGCCTGCCGTTACGAAAGACATGCTTTTGCCTATACCGGGGAGGTTTAACACATTACGGTCGGTTCCGGCAAACAGCAGTTTGTTGTCTTTCAGGAAGCGGGCGAGGTGTTTGCCCAGGGGGCGTTTATGGGTGATGAGGGTGTGTAGCGTTTCGCGTTTCCCGGCGGGTACGAGGCCGAATACCTTCTCTTCCTTTTCTTCCTGCAAAGAACGGCTGTTGGGAGTGAATACGGCGTAATTTTCCCTGAACCCTTTTACCGAGAAGGTGTAATAACACACCACCCCTACGCTGTTCAGCGCCTGACGCAGCTTGGCCGTGTGCCCGCGGCGCGAGGCGGCAACGTTGTACACCAACTGGTTGGTGATTATCCAGCCGGCGGCCAGTATCTTTTCGATAGCCGCTTTTGCTTCGGGGGTTATTTCCAGGGGAGACTGGAAGTGGGTTTGTACGTAGCATTGCGTGATACCTGCCCCGGCGGCCTTTTCTTTAAATTCGCGCAGCGCCCCGGCCAGTTCGTCGGTGATACGCGACGGGAGGTAGGCCGGGAGGCGGCTTCCCAGGCGTACGCGCTGCAATTCGGCATACTTTTCGCCTTCGGGACGGCTTTCGTTCGCTTTTCGTTTGCGGAGGGCCATTTTGTATACGGCGTCTAATATTTTGCGAAGCGTGGCGTTCTGGCTCATCAGGGCGTCTCCGCCGGTTATCAGAATGTCGCGCAGGCGGGCGTCGTCTTCGAAATACTGCATCAGGCGGCGCAGCTTCCTGTCCCAGCTTTCTTTGGGTTTTAACGATTCGAAGTCGAAGTTCAAACGCTTGCTCTGGAAATCGTACATCCGCTGGCAGGATGCGCATAAGCCGCCACAGGCCCGCCCCATGGAATCGGGTATCAGGATAGCTACTTCGGGATACCTCCTGTGGATGTTACGCCCTTCGGGAACCAGCCATCCGGCGGCATTTGCCCGGCCGGCCATTACGGCGTCTTCCTTCTCCCAGGCCTTAATATCCCCGTAGGTATCTACCAGCTCATTTGAATAGAGGACGTAGGAGCGTATCGTTTCATCATCGTACCCTTCTTTCGCGGGATTAAGCAACGACAGATAATAAGGGGTGACGAAGAAGGGCATCCCTTTCTTTTTCGCCCTGCAAAGCA
This sequence comes from Tannerellaceae bacterium, assembly GCA_031288515.1. Taxonomy (GTDB): domain Bacteria; phylum Bacteroidota; class Bacteroidia; order Bacteroidales; family Tannerellaceae; genus DFXE01. Next base: position 841 of record JAITRG010000291.1, on the reverse strand, counting down.
ACTCCATGGTTCCGGCAGGTAAAGAACCGGCCAGGAAGTAATTCAGTTCCGCAGGGCTTTTGACAGCCATGGCAAGATGGAAGCGGCTGGCCTCCCACCATTCGTTTACCTGTGCATACTTTTCATCGAAAGTCATGCCGTCGGCAAACTGGTATTTTGACAAAGGGGAGCGCCTGCGTTCGATCTTTTTTATGAGGCCTTTGATTATCCTGTCTTTATTGGCCCGGCGGATGGCCACTACTTCGCGGTCGAGTCCCGTAGGCCAGCGGTTCATTTGCCTGCGCGCCAGATTACGGTCGGGCCGGATGGTTACGGGGTTTTCCAATAAATCAAACAGGTGGTAGAGGTCGGTAAACAAATCGCCGGAAACTTCTTCCGTCAGCCTGCCGGCGAGCGATTGCCAAAGGTACGTTATCGTTCGTACAGGCAATAGTTCTCCCGTAGACAACTCATTTACCGAAGCGCCGTCATACCGGATCAATAATAAGATACGGTCGGCGGCCTTCTTCCTTGCGCCATTGCCGGAAGCGGCGCCCGGCTGGGACAAAACCCATCCGCCCAGCTTTTCTTTAAACTGTGCTGCCGTCTCGCTCTCATTGGCCAAAACTGCAAGAAGCGGGAATCTCTGTATGATTTTCTGTATCATGGCAAGTGCGGGAATCTCTGTGCGATTTTCTGTATCATGGCAAGTAAGGTATGCTGAAAAGTTCATCCGGATGATATTCGGGCGTCATCCGGATGAATCTTATTTATCAGGGAAAGGCTATCTTTCTTCGATGGAGATATACCTTTGTTCGTCGAGGATATTCTTATAGGCCGGACGGATGATGCGTTTGCTCTT
>JAITRG010000248.1 GCA_031288515.1 Tannerellaceae bacterium | reverse complement strand
AAAACGTTCGCTGCGTACTAAGATCATACTGATTTGTGGCATTTTAGTTCTATCGCTTTCAATCATTATGATCATCGTTTACGTAATAGCACAGCTCGCTAACCTGTTATAAACTTAACTGAATTAAAGAATGGTATTTGCCAATATTGAATATTTATTTCTACTCATACTACTTATACCTTATATAGTATGGTATATACTGAAGTGGAAAAGAAATGAAGCGACTCTTCAAGTTTCGGATGCCCGGGTATACGCGCATACTCCCAAAAGTTATAAGATATATCTGCTGCATCTGCCTTTTATACTACGGCTTGCTGCACTTACAGCTGTCATACTTGTTCTGGCTCGCCCGCAAGCAACCGATAGCTGGCAAAACAGCGAGATAGAAGGGATAGACATTATGTTGACCATTGATGTATCTACAAGTATGCTTGCAGAAGATTTAAAACCCAATCGCCTGGAAGCCGCTAAAGATGTTGCCGCCGAATTCATCAATGGAAGGTCTAATGATAACATAGGAATCGCCTTATTTGCAGGCGAAAGTTTTACTCAATGCCCGCTCACGACGGATCATGCTGTATTGCTGAACCTCTTTCAAAGTATAAAATGTGGTATCATCGAAGACGGAACAGCTATAGGAATGGGTATTGCCAATGCAGTAACAAGACTGAAAGACAGCAAAGCAAAGTCTAAAGTTATTATTTTGCTTACCGACGGGACAAACAATAAGGGAGACATTTCTCCATTAACCGCTGCTGAAATAGCGAAAAGTTTTGGAATCAGAGTATATACTATTGGAGTAGGAACAAATGGTACGGCACCATATCCATATTTAACAATCACAGGAATACAATACATGAATGTACCCGTAGAAATTGACGAAAAAGTACTTACTCAGATCGCCGGTATTACAGATGGTAACTACTATCGTGCTACAAGTAATTCTAAACTGAAAGAAGTTTATGAGCAAATTGATCAGCTGGAAAGAACAAAATTAAATGTGAGAGAGTATAGTAAACGCAAGGAAGAATACAGGATGTTCGCATTCATTGCTTTAGCGTGTGTATTACTTGAAATACTGCTGCGTAACTCCATTTTGAAAAAAATACCTTAATTTGATTTACGATGTTTCAATTTGAAAATTCTGCATATTTATATCTGTTACTGTTGTTGCCTTTTCTGGTAGCATTTTATCTATATTCCAATTATAGGAAAAGAAAAGCGCTTCGTAAATTTGGAGATCCGGCATTAATGGCATCACTCATGCCGGACGTGTCTAAATATAGGCCGGATGTAAAATTCTGGCTTTTATTCTCGGCAATTGCGCTTTTTGCAGTATTACTTGCACGCCCACAATTTGGTTCAAAGAAGGAAACCGTAAAAAGGAGTGGGGTAGAGGTCATTATTGCTTTGGATATTTCCAATTCAATGTTGGCCCAGGATGTTCAGCCCAACCGTCTGGAAAGGGCCAAACGGCTTATTTCAAGAATGGTCGATGAGCTGCAAAACGATAAAATTGGAATGATTGTATTTGCCGGTGATGCATTTACGCAGTTGCCAATTACCAGCGATTACATTTCTGCCAAAATGTTCCTGGAATCCATTCATCCATCGCTAATATCCAAGCAAGGTACAGCTATCGGCGCTGCTATCAACCTGGCTGTAAGAAGTTTTACGCCACAAAAAGGTGTCGGACGCACAATCATTATAATTACAGATGGCGAAAACCATGAAGGTAACATTAATGAAGCAGTAAAGGCAGCCAAAGAAAAAGGAATACAGATAAATGTCATGGGAATCGGTACCCCGAATGGTTCGCCAATTCCAATCGAAGGAACAAATGATTTTCGTAGAGATAACCGGGATAATGTCGTAGTTACCCGCCTTAATGAAACGATGTGCGAGCAAGTTGCTAAAGAAGGGGGCGGAATATATGTTCGCGTAGATAATAGTAATACGTCTCAAAGAGAAATAAGCAAGGAAATCAATAAATTGGCTAAAGCAGATATTGAAACAACTGTTTATACAGAATTCAATGAACAGTTCCAAGCCGTTGCATGGCTCATTCTCTTACTTCTGTTGGCAGAATTATTAATTCTGGAGTGCAAGAACCCTCTATTTAAAAATATTCGGCTATTCTCTAATAAGTAATTGTGTTATGACAAAGAATAAATATATCCTGTTCGTCTTTACTTTATTATTTGCAAGCAGCATTTCAGCACAAAAAAAAGAACGTGATTTCATCCGTAAGGGAAATCGGGCATTCAATGATAGTGTATTCGTCGATGCTGAAGTTAATTACAGAAAAGCGTTGGAAGTAAATCCCCAATCCACCGTATCCATGTACAATTTGGGAAATACACTTTCCCAGCAACAAAAGTTCAAAGATGCTATGGAGCAATATATGGCAGCCGCCGATATAGAAAAAGACAAAATGAAACTGGCACAAATATACCATAATGCCGGAGTCTTATTTCAGGCCTCCCAAGATTACGCACAAGCCATCGGAGCTTACAAAAAAGCTTTACGTAATAATCCCAAAGATGATGAAACAAGATACAATCTGGCATTAGCGCAGAAATTATTGAAAGAACAGGAACAGAATCAGCAAAACCAGGACCAGCAAGATCAGCAAAATAAAGAAGACCAGCAGAAGCAGCAAGACCAAGAACAAAAACAAAATCAAGAGCAAAACCAACAAGAATCAAAGCCCGAAAAGAATGAAATGTCGAAGGAAAATGCGGAACAGATGCTTAATTCTGTAATGCAAGATGAGAAAGACGTTCAGGAAAAAGTAAAAAAACAACAACAAGTCATCCAAAGTGGGCGCTTAGAGAAAGACTGGTGATCAATAGGCATTAAAATAAAAACAGAAATGAAAAAACATATTTTCTTACTCATAACCTTGGTAGCAGCAAGTAATCTTTATGCTAAAGATATAACTTTCACGGCTTATGCTCCGGATATAGTGGTAGTAGGCGACCGATTTAACCTTGCTTATACTGTCACAACACAAAAAGTGAAAGATTTTAGAGCGCCAGCATCTATCACAGGATTTGATATATTATCAGGTCCCTACCTCTCGCAACAGAGTTCCACACAAATAGCCAGTAATGGTAGTGCTACCTCCACGAGTAGTATTACCTATACTTATACCTTACTCGCTAACAAGGAAGGTGATTTTTCAATTCCTGCTGCAACAATTATTGCAGACGGCGAACAAATGATTTCCAATGCGGTGAAGATTAAGGTTTTACCTGCTGACAAGTTATCGGCCAACAGCACCGGAAGACCAAATAACAACCCAAATCAATCGTCTTCTGCCTCATCAGGAGCAACTATATCCAGTCAGGATTTGTTTGTAACTGCTACAGCTACACGCACCAAAGTCTTTGAGCAGGAGGCATTTTTGCTAACATATAAAATATATACGTTGGTAGATATGACATTGGCAAATGTAAAATGGCCGGATTTTAAAGGCTTTCACTCACAGGAGGTAGAGCTTCAATCATCATGGAAACAGGAGCATTATAACGGAAGGAATTATAGAACAGCAGTTTATCGCCAATTTGTTTTATTTCCACAACATGAAGGGCGATTAACGATTGAACCGGCTCATCTTGATGTCATTATTGTCAAACCCATACGTTATAATGATCCCTTTGATGATTATTTCAATGGAGGAAGTAATTCTGTGAAGATCAAGAAAACAATAACTAGCCCTAAACTGACTATAAATGTAGATCCGTTACCATCAGGAAAACCTGCCGGTTTTTCAGGTGGAGTGGGGGACTTCAGCATTTCATCTTCAATCAACACAGAAGAAATTAAAGCAAATGATGCTATTACCATCAAAGTTGTTATATCAGGAACCGGAAATTTAAAGTTGATATCAAATCCGGAAATTGTATTTCCTAAAGACTTTGAGACTTTTGATCCTAAAATTGATAATAAGACAAGATTAACCCAAAATGGGCTTATCGGAAGCCGCGTCATTGAATATTTAGCAATCCCCAGACACGCCGGTAAATTCAAGATCCCGGCAGTGGCTTTTAGCTATTTCGACGTTAAATCGAAATCCTATAAAAAGCTTACGACGCAAGAATATGAAATAAATGTGCAAAAAGGGGATGGCAATGCCGAACAAGTCATTGCTAACTTCACGAACAAGGAAGAGTTAAAAGTATTGGGTGAAGATATACGGTTCATCAAGCTAAATAAAGTCAACCTGACTCCCAAAGGGCAATTCTTCTATGGATCTGTATCCTATTGGTTATTCTATATAATTCCCGGAATTGCTTTCATAATATTCTTTATCGTTTATCGCAAACAAGCTGTTGAAAGCAGAAATATAGCTAAAGTTAGAACTAAAAAGGCAAATAAAGTAGCTGTTAAACGCTTGAAATTAGCGGGTAAACTTCTATCTGAAAACGAGAAGGATGCGTTCTATGACGAAGTATTGAAAACACTTTGGGGATATATTAGTGATAAACTTAATATTCCGGTGTCCAAACTATCCAAAGATAATATAGAAGAAAAACTAACGGATTATGGCGTGGATAACGATTTGATCAAGAATTTCATTGATGCCTTGAACGAATGTGAATTTGCACGATTTGCTCCGGGTGATGAAAATCAAGCCATGGACAAAGTATATGCTACAGCTCTCGATGTTATTAGTAAAATGGAGAATTCGATTAAACATTAAACAATTAAATCATGAAAAAAATACTTGTTTCTATATATACTGCACTTATCGGCATAAACTGTTTGGCGCAAGATTCTATAAAGACATTAGTCCCGGATTCTTTGCTGGCTACTCAAGCGACAGGGTTGATAGATAAAGCGAATGGTGATAGCGCATATATTAAAAATGACTATGCAACTGCTATTCAGGTTTACGAGAAACTACTTCAGCAAGGCGAATCTGCTGAAATATATTATAACTTGGGAAATAGCTACTATAAATCAGGCGATATAGCAAGAGCCATTCTAAACTATGAAAGAGCATTACTGCTTAAACCTGGAAATGAAGATATCCGCATTAATTTAGAGATTGTCCGCAACAAAACTGTAGATAAAATAGATGCGGCACCTGAGATATTCTTTATTAGTTGGATGAAATTACTCATCAGTAGCGTCAGTATCAATACATGGGCCAGTTTGGGAATTGCATTTTTTATTTTACTGATAGTTTCACTTTACCTCTTTATATTCTCAAAACAAGTTAAAATGAAGAAAATTGGTTTTATAAGTAGTATCGTGTGCCTTCTATTCGTAGTTTGTGCCAATATGTTTGCTACATATCAAAAGAAAACGTTAATGAACAGAAATACAGCCATTATCATTAGCCCCAGTGTTACGGTCCGTAGTACACCTAACGAAAATGGCACAAGCTTGTTTATCCTGCATGAAGGCAGCAAGGTTATCATTAAAGACAACTCCATGAAAAACTGGAAAGAAATAACTATAGAAGATGGTAAGGTTGGCTGGCTTCCAAGTTCAGACATTGAAATAATATAAAACCATTATTTATATCTAAACAGTTCGTCTTATTCCTTTTTTCATTAAATTTATAGCGTATAAAAAATCACACTAATAATTAACCATTAAATTCATGAAACATGAGAACGATAACTTTCAATGAACTCCGTAAAATCAAAGATTCATTGCCAACCGGTAGCATGCATAGAATAGCAGATGAGTTGAATCTCAATGTTGAGACAGTTAGAAACTTCTTTGGAGGTCACAATTTCAAGAATGGGAAAAGCGTTGGAATACATATTGAGCCTGGTCCGGATGGTGGATTAGTGATGCTTGATGATACAACAGTGCTTGATCGGGCTTTAAAAATATTATTAGATGAAGCCAATAATCAAATGCAAACAGAAGAAGCTGCTGCCGAACAATAAATTATAAGCCCCAACAGTATCAAAAAAACATTCCGGATTGTATAATCCGGAATGTTTTTAAGTCTTATTAATCATAATACCGATTATAGAATAAAAACGGATTGGAAACCCCAAAGGGAGTAATTGCAAATACCTAAAGCTATTTCATTAAAACAAAAATAGCCGAGAAATAAACAAAATAAATTGAATATTTCTCGGCTATCAGAGTAAAGAAATGATGATTAGAAATCCATTAGATACCCATAAGTTTTTCAATCTCTTCAAATTCTGTACCCATATTCAAATTATAGTATATTCTATAAAGGCCTTGAATCCAAAGATCTTGTTGCTGAGGTTTAAGTTCTCTGGCTTTTTCATAACATGGCTTGGCTTCTTCGTAGAACTTCTTAATAATTTCTTGTTCCTGAGCGTATTTAGGACTGTTCACATCCACAGTAGCGCTATCTGCAAATTCCTGGGCTTTTAGAACATAAATCAACCCTAAATTGGAATAGGCTTCTGCATAGTTAGGATCCGCTACTGTTGTCTTTTTGTAGTAATTAATGGCATTATCATATTCTTTCAGATTATGATGAAGATACCCTTTTACATATAGGTAAAATGCGTTGTCTGGGTATTTTTGAAGCATTTCATCGGCAAAGGCCATAGCTTCGTCGTACTTGTTCGTATTGCTGTAATAGTCTATCAAATGACCAAAAAAGAAAGGATGATCCGAGTACTTTTGAACACCTTCCTTTAAAGAAGCAACCCATTTAAGGGTATCATCTTCATTTTTAGCTTCAATTTTATAGGCAGTAGAAACAAATTCCATGGCATACTTGCCTACTTCTTTGTCGTCCGCAGCATAGGGTGCATATTTCAATACCGCAGGATAGTTTTCCATTTTGGCGGCAGTTAATGCAGCATAATAGGCAACTTGTGGCAAAATCGTATCTATTTGCAAAAGGTTTTCTTTTTCAAATATCGGATTGGAAGATGCATCTACGTACATAGCAAAGAATGACAGTGCTTCTTCGTTTTTATCTTGATTAAAGTAGTGAATACCTCCATTAATCAGATTTGGACGCTCTGCAAGCAGGATAGTCGCATTCGCTTTCCTGTAACGATTCTTAATTTTACCCTTCTCATCCGGGACTTGCGCCAATTCATCGCATTTGAGATAGTACTTGTACATGTTCAAAACGCTACTGTATACCTTTATCGTGTCATAAGGCTTTTTTAAGTAAGCGCTTTCCATTTGCTTTTCGTTTATTCTTTTTTGAATAAACCCAGCAACATCCCATGTTGCTGCATCATTCTTCGTTTCGGTATCTTTCAAAGCACCATTGATTAATTGCTCTGCTTTACCAAAATCCGGATTTGTCTCGCCAGCGATGCTTTTTGCTTCCTTTACAGCTTTTACCTGAGCAAAAGATAAGGTTGCAGCCATCAGTAGAACCATAGAAAATAATACTCTTTTCATGATTGTTGTTAATTAAATAATTAATACTATATTATTCTTCATTTTCATGATTTTCATCTTCTGACGATACCTTACATACGGACCCGATCTGATCGTTTCGTTTTTCCAGGTTTATCAGACGAACGCCTTGAGTAGCACGCCCCATGATACGGACGTCGCCTACTTTTAAGCGGATAGTTATCCCCGATTTGTTTATGATCATCAAATCATTTTCTTCCGTAACAGATTTTATCGCAACCAGCTTTCCTGTTTTATCGGTGACGTTCATGGTTTTGACCCCTTTACCGCCGCGGTTTGTCTTACGATAATCTTCCAGTTCGGAACGTTTTCCGTAACCCTGTTCGGATACGACCATGATTGACTCCGTTTCGGGGTCTTTGATACAGATCATTCCGACAACTTCATCCTGGTTGTCTCCATCGAGGGTGATGCTCCGAACTCCTGTCGCTGTACGTCCCATCACACGGACTGTGCTTTCATGGAAGCGAATGGCGCGTCCATTCCGGTTGGCAATGACTATTTCATTGTTTCCATTCGTCATGCGGACTTCGATCACGCTATCGTCTTCACGGATCGTGATTGCATTAACACCATTCTGGCGGGGACGGGAGTATTGCTCCAGCAGTGTTTTCTTGATGATGCCATTCTTCGTGCAAAACAGCACATAGTGGTTATTGATAAATTCCGTATCTGCCAGATTCTTAACACGAAGATAGGCCGTAACCATATCGTCCGAATCTATATCCAGCAAATTCTGAATGGCGCGCCCTTTTGAGCTTTTGGCTCCTTCGGGGATCTCATATACTTTCAACCAATAACACTTGCCTTTCTGTGTGAAGAACATCAGTGTGTTGTGCATGGTTGCCGGATATATATGTTCTACAAAGTCTTCATCCCTTGTTTCTGTGCCTTTTGAACCTACGCCGCCGCGGTTCTGTGCGCGAAACTCAACCAATGGAGTACGCTTGATATATCCCATATGAGATATGGTAATGATCATTTCTTCGTCGGCATAGAAATCTTCCGGATTGAACTCTTCTGATGAATAAACGATTTCGGAACGGCGTTTATCATCATATTTAGTTTTTACTTCGATCAATTCTTCTTTTATCACTTGCCGGCAACGCTCGTCGTTTGACAGTATTTCTTCATAATCTGCTATTTGCTTCATTACGTCACTGTATTCCGTACGAAGCTGATCTTGCATCAGTCCGGTCAATTGGCGCAAGCGCATTTCGACAATGGCTCTCGATTGAACTTCGCTTAGTTCAAAGCGTTCCATCAAGCCGGCAATAGCTTCGTTGGGTGTTTTCGCCGCACGGATGATCCTGATGACTTCGTCGATGTTGTCGGAAGCAATGATCAGGCCTTCCAATATATGGGCGCGTTCTTTCGCTTTACGGAGATCGTACCGGGTGCGGCGAATGACCACGTCGTGCCTGTGCTCTACGAAGTATTTTACCAGGTCAAGCAGGTTGAGCAACTTGGGGCGGCCGTTCACCAATGCTACATTATTTACCCCGAATGATGTCTGCAAGGCGGTCATCTTGTATAGCTTATTCAGCACCACGCTCGCGTTGGCATCGCGTTTGATATCGATCACGATACGCATCCCTTCCCTGTCGGACTCGTCATTGGCATTGGAGATGCCTTCAATCTTTTTATCGCTGACGAGGTCGGCAATATTTTTGATCAGTTCCGCCTTATTGACGTTATAGGGGATTTCAGTCACTACGATCTTTTCGTGGCTCTGACCGGCTTCTATCTCAGCACGCGCACGCATTATTACGCGGCCGCGTCCGGTCTGATACGCTTCCCGTACCCCGCTGATTCCATAAATGAAGCCTCCTGTGGGAAAATCCGGCGCTTTGACGAAGCTCATCAGTTCTTCGACGGTGCTTTCGGTACGGTCAAGATAGGCAATACAGGCATCAATAACTTCTCCCAGATTGTGTGGGGGCATGTTCGTAGCCATACCTACGGCAATACCCGAAGTTCCGTTTATCAGGAGGTTGGGGATACGGGTCGGCATGACCTTGGGTTCGGACAGGGTATTATCGAAATTCGGATCAAAGTCAACAGTTTCTTTATAAAGATCCTGCATCATTTCTTCGCCGAGTTTATTCAGGCGCGCTTCCGTATAACGCATGGCAGCCGGACTGTCGCCATCCACAGAGCCGAAGTTTCCCTGTCCATCAACTAATGGGTACCGCATAGCCCACTCCTGCGCCATACGTACCATTGCGAGGTATACGGAAGAGTCGCCGTGAGGGTGGTATTTTCCCAGCACCTCACCTACGATTCTGGCTGATTTTTTATATGGTTTATCTGAAGTATTTCCCAGTTCCATCATCCCGTAAAGGATTCTACGGTGGACCGGTTTAAATCCGTCTCTAACGTCAGGGAGTGCACGAGATACGATAACCGACATCGAATAATCGATGTATGATGACTTCATCTCATCCTCGATGTTAATCTTTATGATTCTGTCTTGCTCAAGCATTTAAAAAAGTTATTAATTATACATTTATCGGTTTACGAAAAACCATGCTAAAGTACTACATTTCCACGATATACAAAACGTTTCCTTATAAAATTAGAACTATAGCCTGTCCATTTGTCATATACTTAATATTTAGAACAGCATAGAACGATTTGCTCTTTTCTTAAAATTAATGTTAAACAGGATAAAATATTTGCGTAAGTGAATATAGTCTCCTATTTTTAGACTCAATTTTATGATACAAAGGTATAAGATAAAATGAAAGAAATCCGTTTGCTAACAAAGATTAAAAAGGAGAGGTTTTATAAATGCAGTGCATTTACATGGTCAATGCACTGCATTGGCATCATAAATGCAGTGCATTGACATCATAAAGGTAGCGCATTGATATGGCCAATATAACTACTTAATAAACAAAGAGATATGAATTTATTAATATTAACCCTAAAACCGTATGAATTATGCCGTTTTGGAAGAAGACCTTTAATAAAAAAATGGGCGTTTATTACCCCTCCGCGATAGTGGAAGGGAAGCCCGTAGAAACGGAGACCATCGCAAAGGACTTGTCCCGGATCTCCACAGTAAGTAACTCAGACGTACAGGCTGTGCTGGGCGACATCGCCCCTGTGATGCACAACCATATGTCGCAGGGTAAGAGTGTCCATATCAAGGGCTTGGGTTTTTTCCGCTACGTGCTCGACACGAAAGGCGTGAAGAAGCTGGAAGATTTCAACTTCGGGAAGCAGGTACAGGCTGTCCATGTGCAGTTTGTGCCCGAACGGACCCAGTTGAGCAACGGTACTTATACCCGCGCTTTGGTGGATACCGAACGGTTAGAGTGGATCGAACTTTCGCCTCAAACGAAAGATGAAGATCCGGCCAACGACGAGAACGAAGGTGGAAACGAAGGCGGTGGCGGCGGAGGTGGATTTACCGATCCGGATGCATGAGCCATTGGTAGTTCGATTTGAACACAAAGACATTGAGGCGCGGAGTTTAAAGCATAAGCTAAAACTCCGCGCCTCTTGTGTTGAAACTAAATGGATGGGACTAAATGCCGAATATCTTTTTAAAGATCAGCTTCATTTTCTCCTTGCGGTGACGGTCTCTACGGTTTTTAAACAGAACAATCAGGCATTTTATCACGTCTAAGTTGCGTATTTCCGCATACTTCTCTACAAATTCAACAGACTCTCCCACCCCCATACGCAGCTGGTTGACGGCTTGCATCCAAAGCGTGAGGTTGTCTTTGCCGAAATCCATCCTGTTTATGTCTACAAGTGCAAAGTGGTATCTTCCGTCTGTCTTGTAGTAGAATATATTGTTCTGGTTGTAGTCTTTATGGATGATCTTGGCTTCGTGCAAACGGGCTGTAAATTCAATGAATTGCTGTTGCAGCAGTTTTCTTTCTTCTTCTTCCAGTTCTATGGATTTCGGCAAAACCGGATAGGGCAGGTATTCGGATACGAAGTAGCCGATGTTGAACAGCCCGCCTTTCCTGTCTTCAATATATGCTACGGGAGGCGCGGTTTCAATTCCGCAGGACAGCAGCCGGCCGGCGTACTCAAAGGATCTCCGGGCTTTGCTTTTGCGGATCCACGTGTATACAAGGCGGTTGAACAGGGTGGGTATTTTGTATTTCTTTATAACGAATGTCCGGTTGCCTACTTCTACTTTTGCAACGGTATTCCGCAGGTTGCAGTATACTTCCGCAGGGGTGTAGTTTCCTTCGGGTATACTCTTGATGAATTGTCCGTAGCTGGTAAATTCAGGATGGATATGTATTTTCATTCTCCTTAGCACTTGATGTTCAGTTCGTTCAATACCTTCCGGATGGCTTCGAAGGTGGTGATCCGGGTTGGCACGAGGGGCAGTCTGAGTTTGTTTTCAATCATTCCCATCACGCTCAATATGGATTTTACTCCGGCCGGGTTCCCGTCTACAAAGAGCAGGTTGAACAGTTCGGTAAATTTATGGTGTATGGCTAATGCGTTCGTGAAATCTCCCTGAAGGGCGAGGCGTGTCATCCGACTGAATTCTTTCGGGAAGGCATTGCCTATAACGGAAATCACTCCTATGGCGCCTAATGTGATGAGGGGGAAGGTGATGCCGTCGTCGCCCGATATGACATCGAAGTTGGCGGGTTTGTTTTTAATAATGTCGTCCATCTGGGTTATATTGCCGGATGCTTCTTTTATTGCAATCACGTTGCGGCAGTCGCGGGCGATCCGCAGGGTGGTTTCGGCGGTCATGTTCACGCCTGTGCGCCCCGGCACGTTATAGAGTACAATGGGCAGTTCCGTGGCTTCGGAGATGGTTCTGTAATGCCGGTATATTCCTTCCTGGGAGGGTTTGTTGTAATAAGGGACTACGGACAGGATGGCGTCTACGCCTGTATAATCGTCTTTTTTCAGGGATTCTACGATACCGCGGGTGTTGTTTCCGCCTGTACCGAGCAGGACAGGGACTTTTCTGTTTACACGTTCAATTACGATCTTTTTTATTTGTTTCTTTTCGTCTTCGCTCAATGTGGGGGTTTCGGCTGTGGTTCCTAATACGCAGAGGTAATCGGCATTGTTCCGGATAAGATAATCTACCATGCGTACCAGTGCATCATAATCTATACTTTCATCTTCTTTAAAGGGGGTTATTAACGCTACCCCCATACCTTTTAATCCGGTCGATTGTATCATGAATATGTTATTGTAATCTCTATTGTGCCTATTTTCGATAGCGGCAAAAATACGAATATTTTTTAAAGTTATGATATGATGGTTAGAAACTCGTCCTCGCCGACGATCCTGATCCCGAGCTTGGCTGCCTTCTCGCGCTTGGCTGGCCCCATGTTTTCTCCGGCGAGAATGAAACTGGTTTTGGGAGAAATACTTCCTATATTCTTTCCGCCGTTCCTTTCGATCATTTCCTTGTATTCGTCTCTGGAGAAGTGCGTGAACACTCCGCTGATCACAATGGATTGCCCGGCCAGCTTATCGGAATAGTTTCCGGCATCTTCTTCTGTGCGGTACAATTGTAGTCCGGCCTTTTTGAGACGGTCAACAAGTTGGCGGTTTGATGTATCGGAAAAGTAGTGTTGAATGCTCCGGGCGATCTTCTCTCCTATTTCATCTATGCTTGTCAGCGCGTCGAGGCCGGCTTCGGCTATCTCATCAATGCTTGCAAAGGATCGTGCGATCTTCTTTGCAACAGTTTCTCCGACAAACCGGATCCCCAATGCAAAGACCGCTCTTTCAAATGGCGCTTCCTTGCTTTTGTTGATCCCGTTAATGATATTTTCCGCCGATTTCATTCCCATACGATCGAGATCCTTGATGTCGTCTACTGTTAGCTGGTACAGATCGGCCGTATTCTTTACCAATCCTAATTTGTAGAACAAATCAACGGTTTCCGGCCCCAGGCCATCAATGTTCATGGCCTTCCGGCTGATAAAATGCTCTATTTTACCCTTGATCTGCGGCGGGCACGCTGTTTCGTTCGGGCAATAATGCGCTGCTTCGCTTTCGTAGCGTACCAATTTGCTTCCGCACTCGGGGCAATGCGTGATAAACATCACTTTTTCTCCCGGCATAAATCCACGGGCGGTTACATCTACTTCCGTGATCTTAGGGATGATTTCCCCACCCTTTTCCACGTAAACCATATCGCCAACATAAAGATCCAGCCCTTCAATAATATCGGCATTATGCAATGAAGCGCGCTTAACGGTGGTTCCGGATAATTGCACCGGTTCCAGGTTTGCCACGGGAGTCACAGTGCCTGTTCTGCCAACCTGGTAAGTAACCTTGTTTAAACGCGTCAAGGCTCGCTCTGCCTGAAACTTATAGGCAATAGCCCACCGGGGGGATTTGGCTGTAAATCCTAAATTCTTTTGTTGCAGTAGATTGTTTACCTTCAGCACTATGCCGTCTGTCGCAACAGGCAGGTTCTTGCGTTCGACATTCCAATAATCAATGAATAGGAAAACTTCTTCCAAGGAACTGCACTTGCACGTTGCCTCCGATATTTTAAATCCCCATCCGGCTGCTTCGTGCAAATTTTCGTAGTGTCCGTTACAGGGCAATTGATCACCCAATAGATAATATAGGTAGGCATCCAGTTTACGTGAGGCCACAACTGAAGAATTTTGTAGCTTTAACGTACCCGATGCTGCATTTCTGGGATTGGCGAATAACGATTCTTCTTTGGCTTCCCTTTCCTTATTTAATTCTTCAAAGACAGTCCAGGGCAATAGAATTTCTCCACGAATCTCAAACGAAGGAGGATAGGTATTTCCATGAAGAACCAAAGGGATCGTCCGGATGGTCTTCACATTGTCTGTAACATCATCTCCTTTTTCGCCGTCCCCACGTGTTACCGCACGCACCAGCTTTCCATTTTCATAGGTAAGAGAGATCGATGTGCCGTCGTACTTCAATTCACAGCAAATTTCAAAATCTTCATTCAATGCTTTATATGTCCTGTCATAGAAATCGGCAACTTCTTCTTCCGAATACGTATTTGATAGGGATAGCATAGGGTATTTATGGGGAACCTGGGTGAAGTTCTTGTTCAAGTCACTGCCTATGCGTACCGAAGGCGAATGTTCGTCATAATATTCGGGGTGTTCTTCTTCCAGTTTCTGCAACTCGCGCATCATCCGGTCAAACTCAATATCGGATATTTCAGGGGTATTTAATATATAGTAGTTGTAGTTATGCCGATGCAATGCGGCACGCAACTCTTGTATTTTATCTTTTACTATTGTCATAATTCGGGGATTGTTTCGAGCAAAAATAAAGGTTTATCTTATATTATTGGTATTTTTGCTTCAAATTAAAAGCTATGTATATTGATATTATCACTGTCTTACCGGAGATGATCGAGGGCTTTTTCAACTGCTCCATAATGAAACGCGCTCAAACCAAAGGGCTTGCGGAAATCCACATTCACAACCTTCGTGACTATACTACAGACAAATACCGGAAAGTTGACGACTATCCTTTTGGAGGGTTTGCCGGCATGGTGATGAAAATAGAACCCATTGAAAAGTGTATCAATGCACTGAAGGCCGAAAGAACATACGACGAAGTTATTTTCACCACACCGGATGGCGAGCTGTTCGATCAGAAAATGGCAAATACATTATCCCTAACTAATAACCTGATCATTTTATGTGGTCATTTCAAGGGTATCGACTATCGCATCCGGGAGCATTTAATCACAAAAGAGATCAGTATCGGCGATTATGTACTAACAGGAGGAGAATTAGCCGCAGCCGTAATGGCCGATGCCATCGTACGGATCATACCCGGGGTTATATCGGATGAACAGTCCGCACTTTCCGACTCCTTTCAAGATAACCTGTTGGCCGCCCCGGTATATACACGTCCGGCTGAACACAACGGATGGAAAGTGCCTGATATACTCCTGTCGGGGCATGAAGCAAAAATAAAAGAATGGGAGTTTCAGCAATCGTTAGAACGAACCAAACAATTACGTCCCGATCTGCTGGGAGACAAGATATAAACGGCGAAACCCCCGTGCGAATAGTCTGCATTTATTAGTCAATAGACCTCAAGTGCACCAACCAATTCACTCACCGAATCAATTTTGTACTTTTCAAGATAATCGTTTATACCGGTTACAACTTTAACCGTAACGGCAGGATCAATGAAGTTTGCAGTACCAATCTGAATTGCAGAAGCGCCTGCAAGAATGAACTCAATAGCATCCCTCCAATTCATTATTCCCCCCAATCCAACGACAGGTATCTTTACCGAATTAAACACCTGCCATACCATTCGTAAAGCTACCGGTTTCACTGCCGGACCGGATAAACCACCTGTTACGGTAGATAAGACAGGGCGTCTGGTGTCTGCATGAATGGCCATACCAAGTATTGTATTGATCAATGATACGCTATCCGCACCACTTTCTTCCGCTGCCCGTGCTATTTCCGTTACGTCGGTTACATTAGGGGATAGTTTCACGATAAGTGTTTTTTTATAAGCGGAGCGCACAGCCTTAACAACTTCCGCAGCGCCTTTTGCCGTCACTCCAAAGGCCATTCCACCTTGCTTCACATTCGGGCAAGAGATGTTTAGTTCTATGGCAGGAATTTTGTCAAGCTCATTAATGATCTCAGCTGTTCTTACATAATCTTCAATGGTAGACCCCGACACATTTACAATTATATTCGTATCAATGTCTTTAATGCGTGGATATATTGTATTTGCAAAGTAGTCTACTCCCTTATTTTGTAGTCCAACCGCGTTCAGCATACCCGAAGGCGTCTCTGCCATACGTGGGTAAACGTTCCCTTTACGCTCGTGAAGAGTAGTCCCTTTTACTGTTATGCCGCCTATTCGCGCAAGGTCAATGAAGTCGGAATATTCTTCGCCGTACCCGAAAGTCCCCGATGCAGTCATTACGGGGTTCTTCATTTTCAATTCGCCTATACTTACACCTAACTTAGCCATAAAAGTTTATTCATATTAAAAACCGGACCTTCCGTACACACACAAATATGACCTTCTATCGTATTCTCTACGCAACAAAGACAAGCTCCAATACCGCAAGCCATCGTATTCTCCAAAGAGACTTCACACCAAATATTATTCGATCTTGCATACTTAGCCACTGCCATCATCATAGGTTTAGGGCCGCAAGTATAAATCCGGTCAAAATGTATGCTGTTCAAGACCGGATGTTGGGTTACATATCCTTTCTCGCCGTAAGAACCATCTTCGGTAGTCGTATATACTTCACCATAAGCAGCAAAATTATCCAGTTGCAGCAGACCTTTCCGGACTCCGGCACCTAACAGGAAGGTTGGTTTGAAGCCTTTCCGAGACAATTGTTCACCTAAAAACAGCATTGGAGCCGTACCCACACCGCCGCCGACCAAAAGGAGTTTTTCGGATATGGATTCAGGTATTGTAAAACTATTGCCAAGCGGAAGTATGACATTCATTATATCGCCTTCTTTAGCGTGAGCCAGCTGTTTCGTGCCGTCTCCAACCATTTGCACCAGAAACCAAACTTCATTCAATTCCTTGTTTACATAATTAATGGAAATGGGGCGGCGTAAGAAAGTAGTGGGAGATCCGTCTACTCTAATTTCGGCAAATTGCCCTGGAAACATATCCGGAAGCATAGTTTGAGAAGTCAATTTAAGCAATACATTCGTATCATTCAGCTTGATATTCTCTTTGACCGTCAGGTCCAACAAACATTTTTTCATGAATAGTGAAATGAGTATGATTGTATTCAGTACACAAAGATATAGGATTTTACCTGCTGTGCTGATCTTCTATCTCATTTTTCACCCTTAAACGTTTCATAAGTATTATCGTCGAAGAATATTCTTATTTCAGTAACTTTTCGAGGAGGCCGTTCTATATACTTGATTTCCTGGACTACAGGAGGTTTTGTATCTAAAACGGGGGATTCTAATGGTTTTACCATGCGATTTTTAAAATTTTCCGTCTCTATGTTCGTCTTTTCCGGATTTTGATCGAATAAAGAACGGGAGCTGCGATCCGAATAAGATGAGTTGGTTGTAGTAGAAGATACAGGTACGTTCATAGCCGAAACCTGTTTATTCATCATTTCTCCGGTTCCATATAATAACCAATCAAGGTTGACGTAGTTATATTTTTGATGAATCTTCATTACTACCTCCAGGCTTGGACGATTTCTCCCATTTATAACATGAGATAGAGTTGATTGCTGCATTCCGATACTATCAGCGAAAACACCAGCTGTCATATTCTCTTTTTCCATGATCAGCTTAATTCTATCCTTAATTTCCATAATTACAGGTATTACAAATGTATAGCATTTAATGAATTCACAATGATAAACTCAATTCAACTTGACTTCACAAAGGTATAAAACGTTATTCACATATACAAATTCACAATTATACTTTAGTAATTCACTTATATATTTGTAAATTTTACATTTAGAATAATACATGAGGTAAAGTCGGTTAAGGCTTAATTACAGCTGTAAAGCCATAAATGAATTAATTTAGTATAATTACATGAGATACAAGCCATTAATTATATGAAAAATGAGTGTTTCTCTAACTTATTACAAATGTAAACTCAAAATAACCCTTTATATAGACATTATATCCTATAAAATCGTTCTATTTGCTGGGAAACAAGAAATTATGAAGTAGTGTAAATCAAGTTAATTACATTTGTATATGCGGTAGCTCTGTTTTTATTTTTAATGCACAATAAGGCGTTCACATTTATATAACATGCAAAAGTGATACCCTTTAATGCGAATTTACATTTGTATTATCCGTATGTGGTACGGTGTTAATCACAAATGTGATGAGCTGATGGTACAATAAACAATTGTAAAGTAAATAAATGGAGTAATTCCTCTATTTTCTGATAATTACAAACAGAAAATAGAAATGGAAAATAGAATGAGCCGGAAACCGACGCACGAATATCCGTGCTGCTGAGATTGGTATTATTTAATGGAGGATTTTAAAGATGAGTTCGCGTAAGATCTCGCCATCGCTTAATGATGAGTTATCCACTCCTTTGGATTTTGCATCTGCGTATCTGATTTCCTCTATAATTTGCATGGCCTTAACTCCGTTGTATTTATGCATAGCGGCTATATATTCCCGGGCCTGCCAGCTATTTTTCAATCCCAGCATATTTGCTATTCCCTGCTCTGTTTTTTCCGGTGCGTAGTATGCGAGCATAAGGTTTGAGAAGAGGCTGAATAAGAGGGGAAGCGTTTTTTGGATTGGATTGGTTTTGGGATTTTCTTCGAAGTATTTTATTATTTTATTTGCTTTAAGAATATCTTTCGTTATCAATGCACTACGCAGTTCAAAGCCATTGTAGTCCTTGCTTATACCGATATTTTTTTCTATTTGCCCGGGGGTGACTTGGGTTTGGTTTTTAGGAAGGGTTATGATCAGTTTTTCTAATTCCCCGGTTAGCCGGCTGAGGTCTGAGCCTACGAAATCGGCGATCATTGCGGTTGCTTTGGGGTCTATGCTGACGTTCTTCTGTTTTAAGTATAGGGATATGAAGGAAGGTAATTGCGTTTCTTTTATTTTTTTCGATTCAAATAGTATGCCGCATTTTTCGATTTCGGATGCGAGTTTTTTCTTTCTGTCGAGTGTTCCGTGTTTATGGCAGATGACCAGGATTGTTGATTCTAAGGGTTTTTGAAGATAAAAGGCCAGTTCTTCCATATTGCATATAGACTGCGCTTCCTTAACGATAACTACTTGACGTTCGGACATCATCGGATATCGTTTTGCGGCATTAATTACGGTCGCTACATCGGCATCCATTCCATATATGACGGTGAGATTAAACTCTTTTTCCGTTTCGGTCAATATATTATCAGAGATATAGTTTGCAATCTGATCAATGAAATATGATTCTTCGCCCATCAGGTAGTATATGGGGCGGTATTTTCCGGATTTTAATTCTTTTAGAATTTCATCGCTGGTCCATTCTTGTCTTGCCATAGAATATAAGGGGGGTTACCAATCAAACTTCAAGTGTTTCACGGTTTTCTTTTCGTCTATGATCATGCGAAGGGAATTAATTCCAATTTTAACATGTTCTTTCACAAATGTTTGTGTCACATGGCTATCGCTTATATCGGTTTTTACTCCTTCCGGAATCATGGGTTGGTCTGATACCAGAAGCAAGGCTCCCGTTGGTATGTGGTTGGCAAAGCCTACGCTAAAAAGGGTTGCGGTTTCCATATCGACAGCCATAGCACGGGTATGGGTAAGGTATTCTTTGAATGTTTCGTCGTGTTCCCAGATCCGGCGATTGGTTGTATAGACGGTACCGGTCCAATAGTCCCGTCCATAGTCGCGGATTGCCGAAGATACCGCACGTTGTAGCATAAATGCAGGCAACGAGGGAACTTCAGCTGGAAAATAGTCATTAGAGGTTCCTTCTCCACGGATGGCGGCAATGGGCAAAATCAAATCTCCTATTTTATTTTTCTTATCGATTCCGCCGCATTTTCCTAAAAACAGGCAGGCTACCGGTTTTATTGCGCTTAACAAGTCCATGATGATGGCTGCGTTCGGGCTTCCCATACCAAAGTTTATAATTGTCATGTCATTGGCGGTGGCTGACATCATGTTGGCGTCTTTACCAAGGATCGGTACATTAAATTCTTCTGCAAACAGTTCAACGTAGTTGCCGAAGTTGGTTAACAGGATATATTTTCCAAAGCCTTCCAACGGGCGTTTTGTGTAACGGGGAAGCCAGTTTGTTACGATTTCTTGCTTTGTTTTCATTGTTATCATTAAATTTGTAATCCTTAAAGTTAAGGGATCCGTATTCTGTTTACAAAAATAGCAAATGTTATCATTAAACCTGCCTGCATTCGACGCTAAAATAGCTACCCGGAAGGGAAAAAACGTCATTTTTGATATTATTCGCAGACGTTATGTCGCATTAACCCCGGAAGAGTGGGTGCGTCAACATTTCGTTAATTATCTTATTGCTCATAAAGGTTTTCCGCAAATGCTGATGGCCAATGAAGTTAATTTGAATTTAAACGGTACGAAAAAACGTTGTGACACGGTTTTATACAAGCGCGATTTGTCTGCAAGGATAATTATCGAATATAAAGCGCCTTATGTTGAAATCACACAGCAGGTTTTCGATCAAATTACACGTTATAATATAGTATTGAAGGTGGATTATCTGATTGTCAGCAATGGAATACGGCATTATTGTTGCTTGATGGATTATAAAAATCAGAGTTATACATTTCTAAAGGATATTCCGGATTACCATTCTTTATTGTAATGTTTTCCAATCGTTTGAAGGCATTCGGATGGTGTCTAAATGGTTTCAATTCGTTTTTTGTCGTTTAACATTTGCCACTATGATACGAAATGATAGGGATTAGTGTAGTATATGGTTGCCAAAAAAATACCTCGATTTTTGAATATAAATATCAAAAACCGAGGTAATTTTATGTAAAAAGCGTGAATTGCAGGCAGTTATACTGTTAGCGATTACCGGATTTCCTTATGATTTCTTTTCTTTTTTTATCTCCTTCTTTGTCTCCTTCTTCGTCTCTTTTTTCGTTTCTTTCTTTGTCTCTTTTTTTGTTTCTTTCTTCGTCTCTTTTTTAGCTTTAGCTTTAGTTTTTGCTACTGCCTGCTTGGGCTTAAAGTTCATTCCTGCCAATTCGGGGTCGATCATAATACGGCCGCAGTATTCGCATACGATAATTTTCTTGCGCGAGCGAATGTCTAATTGTCTCTGTGGCGGAATTTTGTTAAAGCAACCGCCGCAGGCATCGCGTTGTACGTATACAATTCCCAAACCGTTTCTGGAATTTTTCCTTATACGTTTGAATGATTGCAGCAGGCGCGGATCGATGGACGTTTCTAAGTTTTTCGCTTTTTCCCTGAGTTTTTCTTCTTCCTGTTTTGTTTCGGCGACGATCTCGTCCAGTTCTTCTTTTTTCTGTTCCAGATCTTTTTCTCTTTCTTCCAAAGCGGTAATGCTTAAAGCGAGTTCTTCTGATTTTATTTTTTCTTCGGAAATGAACTCTTTTATTCTTTTTTCGCAGAACTCAACTTCCAATGTCTGGAATTCAATTTCTTTACTTAAGAAATCGTACTCACGGTTGTTACGAACGTTTTCCTGCTGGGCCTGGTATTTTTCAATAGTGGCTTTTGCTGTTTCAATTTCGATTTTTTTGGAGGTTATTGCCGATTTCAGGCCTTCAACATCTGCCTTGATTTTCTCTATGCGGGTACTCAGACCTGCTATTTCATCTTCCAAATCTTCTACTTCGAGTGGTAATTCTCCTCTAAGTGTTTTGATTTTGTCGATGTCGGACAGCATTGTTTGTAATTGGAACAGTGCTTTCAGCTTTTGTTCTACTGTCAATTCTTTCGGTTCGCTTTTTTTGGATTCTTTAGCCATTTTTCTTATAAGTATTTAATAGGATTCGTATTCGTTTTACTGTTGTATATATTCGCATCGGGAAATTGCTTTTTAATGATGGCGTGAAGTATTTCTTTTGTATACTGTTCGCTTTCGTAATGACCTATCTCTGCAATCAGGATTTCGGATTCGTGCCCGAAATATTCGTGATATTTCATTTCTCCGGTGATGAATGCATCAGCATTTGTGGCTATGGCACAGGGTAAAAGAAATGAGCCTGAACCGCCGCAAAGTGCGACTTTCCGTATTGAACACCCGGATGGTTTATTGTGTTTCAGACAGGTTACTTCAAATATTTCCTTCACCCGTTTCAGGAAATCAAGTTCGGTTTCGGCAACGTCCAGCTCTCCTACTATTCCCGAACCGGATTGGGCGCCGCTATTTTTCAGCCGGTAAATGTCAAATGCGGGTTCTTCGTAAGGATGTGCACTTATCAACGCTTTGATGGCTGCCTGCTCTTTAAAGCCGGGTAATACGGTTTCTATCCGTAGTTCTGTTTCGCGATGGAGTTTTCCTATCGTTCCGCAATAAGGATTAGCGTCTTTTCCGGCTCTGAATGTTCCTTCGCCTACCGTTGAATAGCTGCATGAGTCGTAGTTTCCGATATGGCCGCATCCTGCGCCGAATAGGGCTTCGCGTATTGCTGCGGCATGTGATTCGGGCACATAGGTTACAAGTTTCAGCAGCATATCTTCTTTTTCCGAGAGGAACTGCAGGTTTTTCAACCCGATCTTTTCTGCTATTTTATAGTTTACCCCTCCCTGTGCATTATCCAGATTGGTATGTGCAGCATAAATTGCAATATCATTTTTTATGGCTTTCATGATACATTTTTCAACGCAGTCTTTACCTGTGAGTGATTTGTATCCTTTGAAAATAAGGGGGTGGTGGGATATAATGAGGTTGCACGCCAGCGAAACTGCTTCGTCGATAACCGTTTCGGTAACGTCAAGACACAACAAAGCCCCTGTTGCTTCCGCATCTGTCAGTCCGATTTGCAGTCCGGCATTATCGAATCCGTCTTGCAATGGCAGAGGCGCGAACTTTTCAAGGGCGCTTACTATTTCCTTAATTTTCATTATAAGCAGAAAATTTGCACGCAAATATACGTAGTAAAAACGGAAAATCAGGTAATGTTTCATCTCTTTTTGATATGGCTCATACGATTCAATCCTATTATTCTTATGTGCACCACACCGAGAATCCGTCGCCGTAGGGAATGTCATCAAAAAAAACTTTTGAAGGCTTACACCCCCGTGGAAGAGTACTTATACAAATGAAAAAAGGTAAATGGGGCGTTTTCTCTATCTTATGAGTTTCAGAAGTAGATTCAGCGCTTCATGAACCGTGTTTTCTATATTTGCGGCTCTACCCCTGTCTTTTTCCAGCTTCAATGTAATGTGTTCATTTTTATATGCC
>JAITRG010000236.1 GCA_031288515.1 Tannerellaceae bacterium | reverse complement strand
AACAACTGATGAGATGAATTTCTGAAAGAAAACGAAAAGAAGGAGAGGGATTAATCCCATCCCGACCTGTGATGTGTTTAGTCAGATATGACTTCTATAGTTTTCGGACAGTCTCCCCCTACACAGGCTTGTCTGGCGCTATCTTTCAGCTTCCAGCCGGTTTATAAACGCTTGCGTATGAACAGCTACGGCTGAAAGAAGACCTTTCAGCCTCCTTTCAGAAAAAAAATTACAGGGCCGGTAAAAAAAGGAAAAAATCATTGCGTCCTCTTTTCCAAACCATTACGATGACTTTAGAACGTCCTTGCGATGCCTTTGGTAAACCATTGAGAAGACTCTGATAAAGCATTGTGAAGACTAAAAAAAGGCGCTATGACGCCTCCAACAGACCATTATAATGGTTTGGTAAAGAGTATATATTGGTTTACTGAAGGCATTATATTGGTTTACTGAAGACTGTATAATGATTTTTTTATGGAATTAATCCCTCTCTTCCAGCTCCGGCTGAAAGGAAACTGAAAGGTCTTCTTGCGTCTCCTTTCAGAATTTCATTCTGTAAACCAATCCTTTGCAACAAAGCTGAAAGGAAAGGTGAAAAAGTATCGTTTAGCGGGGGGAGTTTTCCTGTTGAAAAAGCAGTTCCCGGGCCGGTATCAGGTTTAGCTTCTTTCTTCGCGCGTTTTTTAATCTGTTAAAGTAGAACTAATTAAAAGCAAAAGTATGTTTAGGGACAGATTACGTTCCTGAACCGGTTCAGGAACTCTTCCGTTTCTTTCATCGAAAGGCAAAGAGGAGGAAGTAAGCGGATTGTGTTTGCGCCGGCTACTCCGGTGAAGACTCTTTGTTCGAAGAGTAATCGGGTACGTATTTCTTTGATTGGCTGTTCAAATTCAATGCCGATCATGAGCCCCCGTCCGCGTAGCTCTTTGATTCCGGGAAGTCGGCGAAGTTCTTTCATCAGGTAATCGCCTACCCGGTTTACATTGTCTATCAGCCTTTCACGTTCCATGATGTCTAATATGGCAATAGCTGCTGCACAAGCCAGATGATTACCTCCAAAAGTAGTGCCCAACATTCCGTAGACGGCTTTAAACATCGGACTGATCAGTACGCCGCCCATAGGGAAACCATTCGCAATTCCTTTGGCAATCGTAATAATATCCGGGCGGATACCGGCATATTGATGAGCAAAGAATTTCCCGCTCCTGCCGTAACCTGATTGAATCTCGTCGAGAATCAAACATACTTCGTACTGCGTGCACAACCGGCGCAACGATTGCAAAAACGCATCAGACGGCGCATGGATACCGGCAACTCCCTGTATTCCTTCGATAATAACAGACGAAACATCCCCTTTCTTCAGTTCTGCTTCTACCGCATAAGGATCATTTAGCGGAAGATAAGTAACGGGTAATCCTTCGTTTACCGGCGCGATGATAGCCGGGTTGTCTGTTACACGTACGGCGGCCGACGTCCTTCCGTGGAAAGATTTCCTGAAAGCAATCACCCGTCTTTTCCCGTTATGAAACGAAGCCAGCTTTAAGGCATTCTCATTTGCTTCGGCGCCTGTGTTAATCAGGAATAGCGCATAATCGTCGTAACCGCAAGCCTTGCCTAATTTGTCGGCCAACTTCTGTTGCAGGCTGTTGATTACCGAATTGGAATAAAAAGCCAGTTTATTTACCTGCTCCGTAATAGCCGATACGAAGGCAGGATGGCTGTGGCCTACTGATATAACAGCGTGCCCGCCATACAAATCGAGGTACTCGTTGCCTTCCGTATCCCACACGTGGCAACCCTTCCCTTTTACAATCTCTATATTGAATAGAGGATATACGTCGAATAGATTCATATTTCTTATTAAAAAGCCGAAGGCTTTAGATGCAGGCCCACCGTTTCTTCAAGGTTGAAGAGTAAGTTCATGTTATGGACAGCCTGTCCGCTGGCGCCTTTCAGCAGATTGTCGATGATTGATATAATTAATAATTTGTTGCCGGACTTTTGCAGGTGGATCAGGCATTTGTTAGTGTTTACCACTTGTTTTAAGTCCGGGCTTTTGCCCGTAAGGAAGGTAAACGAATGGTCGTCATAATACGCTTCGTAAATTCGTCGGAATTCCTCCAGTTCTATCCTGGTATCCATGTATATCGTGGCAAAGATACCACGCGAGAAATTACCGCGTACCGGAATAAAATTGATAGCGCTTTGGAAGCTATGCTGCAACTGGGAAAGGCTTTGTTTAATCTCTGCCAGATGCTGATGTTCAAAAGGTTTATAAATGGAAATATTATCGCTGCGCCAACTGAAATGCGTCGTATCCGACGGTTTTACTCCCGCGCCGGTAGAACCGGTTATCGCGTTTACATGTATTTCGTTGGTCAACATTAAATGTTTGGCAAGCGGAAGAAGCCCTAACTGAATACAGGTTGCAAAGCATCCCGGATTGGCCACATGCGTAGACTTGCATATCTGGCGGCGGTTCAGTTCGGGTAATCCGTAAATAAAGTCGTGCCCTTCGCTTCTGATACGGTAATCGGTAGATAAATCAATAATCTTTACGTTTTCGGGAACCGTGTGTGTGTCCATGAATTTCTTTGTATCGCCGTGAGCCGTACAAAAGAAAAGCAAATCAACCTCTTTTAAGGGCAATTCGTTGGTGAAGACCAAATCCGTTTCGCCATATAGCCCGACATGCACGTCGGTTATTTTATCCCCTGCATGGCTTGAACTGTTTATAAAAACGATTTCCGCGTCGGGATGGTTAATCAACAAACGGATCAACTCGCCGGCCGTATATCCGGCGCCGCCGATAATTCCAATCTTGATCATGGTTTTTCCTTATTCACATTATAATATATCTTCATCTGGTTACCCAATATCTTAGTAAACCCTTTGGTGTCTTCGGCTGTCCAGGCTTTTTGTTCTTCGCCGTATACGCCGAAATCACTCTTCATCAAATCATGTTTGCTTTCTAT
Organism: Tannerellaceae bacterium; assembly: GCA_031288515.1. Classification (GTDB taxonomy): domain Bacteria; phylum Bacteroidota; class Bacteroidia; order Bacteroidales; family Tannerellaceae; genus DFXE01. Next base: position 4,259 of record JAITRG010000236.1, on the reverse strand, counting down.
TCCTGCCAAGGTGTAGGTATAAGGGCGCAAGGTAATGATTACGCGGCCGGTAACATTCTTTTGCGTGCTTTGCAGAAAGGTTTCCATATCACGCATAACCGGTTCGAGGTATTGGGCTTCATGCAGAAACATGCCATACCAGGTGCCAATCTGCTCTTTCCAGTATTGTTGCCATTTGGTAAGCGTATGTTTCTCCAATAGTTTATGCGCATGGATGATAAGCAGCGATCCGGCAGCTTCAAAACCAACGCGTCCTTTGATACCGATAATCGTATCGCCTACGTGCATATCCCGCCCGATAGCCCAGCGCGCGCCCAATTCCTCCACCTTGCGGATGGCGTCTGCTTTGTTTGGGTAAGTAATGCCGTTCACACCGTCGATTTCTCCGTTTACAAAATCAATGTAGATGTCTTCTTCCGTTTCCTCTTCGTCAATGTCTAATTGAGAGGGATAGGCGGTTTCCGGCAATGTCCGGTTGGAATGTAAGGTTTCTTTACCGCCAACGCTTGTTCCCCAAAGGCCCTTGTTGATAGAATATTCCATTTTCTTGAAATCAGCTTCATAACCGTTTTCCTTCAGATAATTGATTTCGTATTCGCGGCTTAAATTCCGGTCGCGCGTAGGTGTAATGATTTCTATTTCCGGCGCGAGAACATTGAATGTCAAGTCGAAACGAATCTGGTCGTTACCTGCGCCGGTACTGCCATGCGCTACGGCGTCTGCACCGATTTCTTTGGCATACCGGATGGTAGCAAGAGCTTGGAAAATACGTTCCGAGCTAACCGAAATGGGATAGGTTCCGTTACGCAATACATTTCCGAAAACCATATACTTGATACTCTTCTCGTAATATTCCTGTTCAATATTCAGTGTAACATGCTTAACGGCGCCCAGCTTGCAGGCTCTTTTCTCAATGGCTTCACACTCTTCTTCCGTAAACCCTCCGGTGTTGGCCAGGGCGGTGTACACTTCGTAACCCATATCTTTAGACAGATACATAGCGCAGTAGGATGTGTCGAGTCCACCGCTGAATGCTAATACTACTTTCTTTTTCATATCATTTATATTATTTTATTATTATTTCTTTTTTGTTCCGGGATCAAACAACATCGCCGTACAGATACAGTATTTTCTGTTTGTACGTATCAACACATCATGGTTTACACACCCTTCGCAAGCTCTCCAGAAAGCTTCGTCGTCTGTCAGTTCCGCAAAGGTAACCGGTACATATCCCAGTTCGGTATTCATTTTCATCACAGCGCTGCCGGATGTAAGGCTAAACAATTTAGCCCTCGGCCAACGAAGCCTTGCCAATGCAAAAGAAGCCTCTTTTATTCGTTTAGCCAACCCTTTTTTACGGAATTTCTCAACAACGATCAACCCCGACGTTGCCACATATTGCTTATTTCCCCATGATTCAATGTAGGTGAACCCGGCAAACTCATCGCCCGCCAAAGCGATAATGGCTTTGCCTTCCTTCATCTTTTGTGCAATATAGTCGTGCGTACGTTTGGCTATTCCGGTTCCCCGCACGCTGGCTGCCGCTTCTATCGTTGCCAGTATGGTATCCACATATACTTCATAAGACGCATCGGCTACCATAACATCAATGTCGTCTATGCTCTCTGTTTTGTCTGTATTTTCTTTCTCCATTTTAATCTATCAAAAAAGATTCTTTCTTTATTGAATAAATCGGGCGATTGCTTCGGCAATACGTTCGCGATTATAACCTTCCCGCGGGATAACCAATATGGTATCGTCGCCGGCAATCGTAGCCAGTATCTCATGCGGAGCATTGGCGTCGATATCGGAAGCAATCCCCATGGCATAACCGGGACGTGTTTTCACAACAACCAGATTGCCGGAAAATTCGATAGCAGGATGAGTCTTCGTTTGTTCGGAAGAGGACGTTGACGTTACCGGCAAGGCGGCGTTGGGAAGGCGGTATACGTAAGCGTCTTTCCCATCGTGTATACGAGCTATTTTTAATTGTTTAATGTCTCGGGATAAGGTTGCCTGCGTAATAGAAAAATCATATGCCTCCAAGCGTTTAAGTAACTCTTCCTGATTACAGATTACTTCCGCCTGAATAATCCGGCATATCGCCTCCAATCGTTCTTTCTTACTACTCATTCTGTATATTTATTCAAAATAAGGCGCAAATATAGGGTTATTGTTTGAATAAATATACAATAATGATTATTTTTTTGAATGAATATGCTTTTATTACCGGCATGTTTCTTCCTTTACCGGATGTTCGACCGGATGACTCCGGATGGTATCGTTACGCTGTTTTCATGATTTAGTAAAGATAGTTTTTATTAATTACCTAAACCAAATTCTTCCTTTTTAATTATTTTTGATGCGGTTGTTCCGGTTTTTGTCTTGTTTACATACCGGTTTGCAAAATATTTTTTAGTTTTGTAAAGTAGTTTTTTTAAACAAAATAATATGAAGAACTTGATACTTTTTATGAGTTTACTTTTCAGCCTTCCTGTTGTGCCGCAAACCAAAGTGGTTAAAAAGGTTGCTTCCAAAAGTAATAATTTCGGAATTACCTATTCCCTGCCCAAAACTTCTTTACTGGTAAACGCAGAGGTAATAAAAAACACATGTAAAGCAGGGCCTTATTACAGATATGCTGAAAAATACCTCGGCGTAAAGAATCCGATAGAAGAAGATAAAGTATATTACGAATTGGAAAACGTAACCCTTATCAATAAAGGCATACCCGACACGGAACAAACCTACATAGTAGAATTTAAACCGGGAACCGCCGCCCCTTATGCCTGCCTTACCGAAGACGGTATGCTCTGCACCATAAATGCCGAATATACGCCTCCCGCATCCGAACCGGAAAATGTGCAGAAAGGAAAAGCCGGGCCTGTTAAAGCTACCGATATTTCCATATTCTCGGAAGAACTCCTTATGGCCGGTTCTATAGCAAAACAGGCAGAAGTGGCCGCCAAACAAATCTACCGGATACGTGAAAGCCGTATGAACATCCTGACGGGAGAGGCCGAGAACTTACCTCCCGACGGACAAGCCATGCAACTTGTTATCCAGCAATTGGAAGAACAGGAAAAAGCCCTGACAAACCTCTTCACCGGTATTTGTACAAAAGAAACAGATTACTACGACGTCTCAATAACGCCTTATGACAATCTCGACAAGGAAGTGCTTTTCCGTTTCTCCGATAAATTAGGAATCGTCGCAGCCGATGATTTGGGAGGGACGCCGGTATATATGAACTTGAAAGCTACTGAAAAAGCGCCGGTACTGGATCCAAAAGAAGCGGAAAAAAAAGAAAAATCAATGAAAGGCATAATCTATAACATTCCGGGTAAGGCCGTTGTAGATATCGCGATGAATAAAAAAACATTATTTAAAGGAGAAGTCCAAATTATACAGTTCGGTAGCCGCGAAGGATTAGCCCCTGTTATGTTCGAAGATAAAAAAGCGCCCATCAAAGTGTTTTTCTATCCCGAAACCGGCAGTATTAAACAAATCATGCAATAAATATTATTAACTTTAAAAACAATAAAAACACATGTTTAAGAATCATCCAAAAGGACTCATTGGAGCCGCTCTGTCGAACATGGGCGAACGCTTCGGATTTTACATCATGATGGCTATCCTGTCATTATTCCTCATGTCGAAATTCGGATTGGAAAAAACGCAATCAACCATTATTTATTCCATTTTCTATGCATTGATCTATCTTTTGGCTTTGGCTGGAGGATTGATTGCAGACAAAACAAAGAAATACAAAGGAACCATTTTATCCGGTTTGTTGTGTATGTCCATCGGTTATGCCCTGCTGGCGATACCTACTCCAACACCTGTACCCAACCTGCCTTTATTTCTTATCTTAACGTGTATCGGATTGTTTGTTATTGCTTTCGGCAACGGTTTATTTAAAGGAAACCTTCAGGCTGTTGTGGGGCAGATGTATGATGATCCAAACTATACAGAGAAAAGGGATACCGGATTCCAGATTTTTTATATGTTTATCAATGTCGGCGCCTTGTTTGCACCGCTAATTGCCGTAGGTATTCGCAACTGGTGGGTAGGCGTTCATGGATTTACCTATAATTCCGACTTGCCTGCTCTTTGCCATCAATTTCTAAAAGGGACTATTTCACCGGAAGCCGCCCAACGGTTTACGACGCTCTCCGCCGAGGCAAGCCAGTCTGCGCCTGCCGATTTAACGGCTTTTGCCAATCAATACCTGAACGTATTCAATACTGGGTTCCATT